>DASUDH010000175.1:0-11056 GCA_036275675.1 Solirubrobacteraceae bacterium
GTCGCGGGCTACCACCAGCGTGCCCGTGCGGCTCAGCCCCACGTCGATCCCGCTCGCCTGCTCCAGCTCCGCGGCAAAGCTCGGCCACATCTGCGCCGAGCGCAGGCCCAGCTCGAGCACGCGCCGCCCCGCCTCGCCGAACTCCACCTCCGCCACCGGGGCGAGCATCCCGGCCGCCACGTGCGAGGCGCCCGCGCCGATCTCCTCGCGCTCGAGCACCGCCACCGACAGGCCCCTCGCGCGCGCGCGCCACGCGACCGACAGGCCTATGATCCCGCCGCCCAGGACCGCGAGGTCGACCGTGGAGCTGTTGTCGGCGCTCATGGCGTTGATGCTAGACGTCGCCCGACCGCGGTTCTCACGTGCGAGTGCCATGCCGAGCTCGGGTAACGGGATACAGCCCCGGCGGGGCCTCTCGCGCGCAAGTGTCAGACTGCGGTCGATGGCCCACCTGCGGCCCGTGCCCGATCCCACCGGCGAGCAGCGTCGCGCGCAGCTCGCGGCCGCACGCCTGTATCTCGTGTGCGACTGCATGCCCGGCGATCGCGATCTCAATGATTTCCTGGCCGAAGCGATCGCGGGTGGGGTGGACGTGGTGCAGCTGCGCGAGAAGCAGCTCGAGGACGAGCTCCTCGCCGAAGCCGCAAGCGTGGCGGCCGACGTGTGCGACGCGCACGGCGCCCTGTTCATCCTCAACGACCGCCCCGACATCGCCGCCGCTGTGCGCGCGGACGGGGTCCATCTCGGCCAGGAAGACATGCCGCCGGCCCAGGCCCGCGGGATCGTCGGCCCGGACATGCTCGTCGGACTCTCCACCCACTCGCCCAGCGAGATCGACACCGCCGTGCGCGTCGCTCCCGACGGGGCGCCGCACGTCGACTACATCGGCGTGGGTCCCGTCCACGCCACCCCCACGAAGCTAGGACGCCAGGCGGTGGGCACGGAGCTGGTCAGCTACGCCTCCGCCCACGCCCACGTCCCGTTCTTCGCGATCGGCGGGATCGACAGCGAGAACATCCTGGCGGTTCTCGACGCCGGCGCCCGGCGCGTTTGCGTGCTGCGCGCCATCTGCGACGCCAGCGACCCTGAGCGTGCGGCGCTCACGCTGCGCGCGGCGCTCGAGTTGCGGCCGCTATTGAACGGCGATGGCCGACGCTAGCGACGCGCCTGCGGCCATGGCCGAGAGAAGCGAGTCACAGACGCGCGAGGAACGCCTGCTCGCGCGCCGGCAACGAGAGATCGAAGCACACGCATCGCCGCAACCGCTCGGCCCGCACGAGCGACCCAAGGCACTGCGCGTCGCCGTGGTAGTCGCAACAGCGTGCGCGACAGGGGTACTCGTGGGCACGGCGACCGTGCACGACCTGTCGCGCCATGGCGGCTCGCTGCCTGGGGGATTGTTCCTCGCCGGCGTCCTGCTGGCGCTCGCGTACGGCATGTACCGTCGTCGCTACTGGGCCGTCCTGGCCTTCGAGGCGCTGCTGGCGTTCCAGATCGTCGTCACCTCGCTGGCGCTGGTGGTCGCCGAGACACTGCTCGCGGCCGGCCTGTGTGCGCTCAGCATCGGGCTTGCGGGGTGGCTGTTCTGGAAGCTTGTGAGGGTGATGGGCCGCATCCAGGCCGGCGAGCACGCACCGCCCGGGACGGAGCCGGGGCCGGGAACGGGCGAGCGGGAGACAGACGAAGCGCTGCGATAGGCTCAGGCGCGTATGGCTGAGTCAGCGTATGACGTGATCGTGATCGGGTCCGGTCCCGGCGGCTACGTCGCCGCGATCCGCGCCGCCCAGCTCGGCAAGAGAACCGCCGTGGTGGAGAAGGACAAGGTCGGGGGACGCTGCCTCAACTACGCCTGTATTCCCGCCAAGGCGCTGCTGCGCTCGGCCGACCTGCTCGACGAGATTCGCGAGGCCAGCGACTACGGCCTGAACGTCAGCGGCGTCGAGGTCGACTACGCGGCTGTTCAGGCTCGCCGCGAGAAGGTCGTCTCGATCCTCACGGGCGGGGTGGGCGGATTGTTCAAGAAGAGCAACATCGACCTGATCGAGGGCGAGGCGTCGCTGTCGCGGCCGCAGGGCGGAGGCGACGGTAGCGCGGACGAGGGAGTCCACGTGCGCGTTGGCGACCGGGGGATCGGGACCGCCACGGCGATCCTCGCCACCGGCTCGGTCAAGCGCTCGCTCGCGGGCACGGAGTTCGGCGAGCGCGTGATCGGCACCGAGGAGGCTTGGGCGCTGCCGGAGCTGCCCGCGCGCCTGGCAGTCGTCGGGGCGGGCGCCTCGGGCGCGGAGATCGCCTCGGGCTTCGCGCGTCTCGGCAGCGAGGTGATGCTGTTCGAGCTGCTCGACCGCGTGCTTCCCACCGAGGACGCCGACATCTCACGCTTGGTTGAGCGCGGCCTGAAGCGCCAGGGAATCAGCATCTTCACGGGCACCCACGTCGAGGGGGTGACACCCGGCGAGAGCAGCGTCAGCTTCACCCATGGCTCGGAGTCTGCCGAGGTCGACTACCTCGTGATCGCGGCCGGCCGCGGACCCGACGTGCAGGCGCTCGGGTTGGCCGAGGCCGGCGTGGAGCTGGACGAGCACGGGCTCGTCCGCGTCGACGGCGCCCAGCGCACGACCGCGGCGGACATCTACGCGATCGGCGACCTCGTGCACGGCCCCGCGCTAGCCCACAAGGCCTCCGACGAGGGCGTCATCGCCGCCGAGGCCGCCGCCGGCCTGCCCACCCACCCGCTCTCCTACGTGGACATCCCGCGCGCCACGTTCTGCGCGCCAAACGTCGGCTCGTTCGGGCTCACCGAGGAGCAGGCCCGCGAGCAGGGCTATGACGTGGTCGTCGGCAAGGTCCCCTACGGCGCCGTCGGGGGCGGCGCCGTGTACGGCGACCGCACGGGGCTCGTGAAGGTCGTCGGCGAGCGCAAGTACGGCGAGCTGCTCGGGGGCCACATCGTCGGCTCGCGCGCCACCGAGCTGATCCAGGAGCTCGTGAACGTACGCTTCCTGGAGGGCGGCTTCGGCGAGGTCGCCCGCATCGTCCACGGCCACCCCACATTGTCGGAGGCCGTGATGGAGGCCGGGCGCGCAGCCGACGGCTGGCTGATCCACGGCTGACGACCAGCCCAGCGGCATGCGGGCGTGCCCGAGCGGACGAGCAGCTCTGAGGATTAGTCTCAGAGGACATGCCGATCTCCAGCACTGCTTCCACGCGCGCATTGAACGCCGCGTTCTACTTCGACCTGGCGAGTCCGCTCGCCTACCTCGCCGCCGAGCGCGTGCTGCACACGATGCCGATCGCCACCGAGTGGCAGCCGGTGCTTGCACGCGAACTGCCGAGGGCAGAGTCATTCGAGTCGTTCCGCTGCCACGAGGAGGCGGACATCTTCCGTGCGGAGGTGCAACGACGCGTCGCCGAGCTCGGCCTGCAGGAGCTGCGCTGGCCCGAGCCGTTCCCGTTCGACAGCGCCCTTGCGATGCGCGCGGCCACCTACGCGAAGTCGATCGGCCGCGTCGTGGCGTTCGCGCAGGCCGCGTTCCGCCAGGCGTTCGCGGGCGGGCACAGCCTCGGCGAGCGCGACCACGTGCTGATCGCGGCGGCGGCGTGCGAGATGCACCCGTCAGCGGTGCAGCGAGGCGCCGAGCTCCGCTCGGTCGGCGAGCAGCTGTCGGCCGCGGCCGCGGCCGCGGCCGCGGCCGGCGTGAGCGACGTGCCGGCGGTGCGCGTCGGCGAGCGTGTGTTCCACGGCGAGCGCGCGCTCGAGCAGGCCGCCGCCTACGCAGGTGGGCTCGACGCCACCTTGCCCGACCCGGTGGGGCCCACGGCGGACGCGGCGAACGACGCAGCGGGGTGCGCGCCATGAGGGCCAACCGCGCCTACCGGCTGATCGTGCGCCGCGGCGGGCTGGCCCCCGCGCTGCTCGCCGACCCCAACCGCGTCGACCACATCGAGGTCGTGGAGATCGACAGCGGCGAGGTGGTCCTGTTCTGGGACTGCCCGCCGAGCACCGCCTCGCGCCGTGCCCGGGCATTGCGCGCCGACCTGTCTCAGCTCGAGCACCGGGAGTTCCTCGAGCGTTGGAGTACCGTGGAAGGCCGATGAGCATCGTCCTTCCGGAGCCTGAGGTGGCGCGCGAGTGGCTTGCCGCGATGGTGCTCATTCGGCGTTTCGAGGAGCGGGCGGGAGAGATGTACGCGCGCGCGAAGATCGGCGGCTTCCTGCACCTCTCGATCGGCGAGGAGGCCACGATCGTCGGCAGCGCGCGAGCGTTGCGCGCCGAGGACTACCTCGTCTCGACCTACCGCTCGCATGGCAACGCGCTCGCGCGCGGGACACCGCCCGAGCGGGTCATGGCGGAGCTGTTCGGGCGTGTCGACGGCTGTTGCAAAGGGCGCGGCGGCTCGATGCACATGTTTGACGCCGCCAGGCGCTTCATGGGCGGCTACGGGATCGTCGGCGGCAACCTGCCGATCGCGGCGGGGATCGCGCTGGCGTGCGATCAGCGGGGAACCGACGAGGTCACGCTCTGCACGTTCGGCGACGGCGCCTCCAACCAGGGCACGTTCGGCGAGACGCTGAACCTCGCCGCCCTGTGGCGCCTGCCGGTCGTGTTCATGGTGGTCAACAACCAGTTCGGGATGGGCACCTCGCTCGTGCGCCACTCCGCGGTGACAGACCTGCAGCGCAAGGGCGAGTCGCTCGGCGTGCCCGGGATGCGCTGCGACGGCATGGACGTCCTCGACACCCACGCGGTCGCCTCCGAGGCACTGAGGCGCGTACGCGAAGACCGCCGGCCGCTGCTCGTGGAGGCGGTCACCTACCGCTTCCGCGGTCACTCGATGGCCGATCCGGAGGCCTATCGCACGAAGGAGGAGGTCGCCCAGTGGCGCGAGCGCGACCCGATCCCCGCATTCGCCAACCTGCTGGAGCGCGAAGGCGTCCTCACAGCCGGCCAGCGCGAGCAGATCGACAGCGAGGCGGTACAGCGCGTGGACGAGGCGGTCGAGCTCGCCGAGCGCTCGCCGTTCCCGGAGCCGAGCACGCTCTACGACGACGTGTACGTGCTCCCCCCATCGCGAGGGGCAGGCGACAAGCTGGTCCACGGTCAGTACCACGGCGTGGCGAGGACGGCCGGATGACCGACCTCCACCGAACGATAAGCGCCGGCACGCGATCGCCTGGGAGGATCGGGTGAGCCTCCGATGACCGAGATGCGCTACCGCGATGCGCTGAAACTCGCGCTGCGCGAGGAGATGCTCCGCGACGAGAACGTCGTCCTGCTCGGTGAGGACATCGGAGTGTTCGGCGGCGCTTTCAAGGTCACCGCCGGCCTGCTCGACGAGTTCGGCGAGCTGCGCGTGCGCGACACGCCCATCTCCGAGAACACGATCGTCGGGACGGGCGTGGGCGCGGCGATGGTGGGCCTGCGCCCGGTGGTGGAGCTCATGACCGTCAACTTCGCACTGCTCGCGTTCGACCAGATCGTCAACCATGCCGCCCATATCCACTACATGTTCGGCGGCCAGGCTCACGTCCCACTAGTCATACGGATGCCGCAGGGGGCTGGCCACCAGCTCGGCCCGACCCACTCGCACAGCCTCGAGGCGATGTTCCTGCACGTGCCGGGCCTGCTCGTGGCGGTCCCTTCGACGCCCGCCGACGCGCGCGGACTCCTGAAGGCCGCGATCCGCGACGAGAACCCGGTGATCTTCATCGAGCACGAGTCGCTCTACGGCGTGCGCGGCGAGGTGGACGAGGACGACGAGCAACCGCTCCTGTTCGGGCGGGCGCGCGTGGCGCGCGAGGGCGGCGACGTCACGATCGTGGGCATCTCGCGGATGGCGCTCACCGCCGAGCGCGCCGCCGAGCGGCTCACCGCCGAGCACGGCGTCGAGGCGGAGGTGATCGATCCGCGCACGCTGCGCCCGCTCGACCTCGACACGATCCTCGAGTCGGTGGCGAAGACCAACCGCTGCGTCGTGGTAGAGGAGGGCTGGCCCCACGGCGGCGTCGGGGCGAACCTCGCGGCGCTCATCTCCGAACAGGCCTTCGACGACCTCGACGCGCCCGTGGCGCGGGTGAGCGGAGCGGACGTCCCGATGCCCTACTCAAAGCCCTTGGAGGAGATCGCCTACCCGCACGAGCCCGACATCGTGCGCGCCGCGCTCGCCGCGATGGGGCGCGATGGCGCCGGCGCGAGCGCGAGCAGCAGCGGCACCGAGCGCGCCGCCGCGCCCCCCCACGCCGACGGCCAGCGCGAGGCGGAACGCGCGACGGCGGCCTCCGGCGAGGACGGCGGGCGCGAGGCGGAGAAGGCCGCGGGCCTGGCAGCACAGGAAGCGGCGCGACGATGACCGACGTCGTGATGCCGCGCCTGTCCGACACGATGGAGGAGGGCACAGTGCTGCGCTGGCTCAAGCGCGACGGGGAGCACGTGCGCCGCGGCGAGGAGCTCGTCGAGATCGAGACCGACAAGGCCGCCATGATCTACGAGTCCGACCGTGAGGGCGTGCTCGAGACCATCGCCCGTGAGGGCGACACGCTCGCCGTGGGAGAGCCGATAGCGCGGATCGGCGAGACCGGCGGCGGCGATGCGGCGGATGTCGCCGAGCGAGCCGGAATCGAGACCTTCGGGCAGGCGGACGGCGCGGAGACCATCGAGCAGATCGGCGCTTCCGCCGAACAGACCGGCGCGGGGGCCGCCGAGCAGCAGGTCACGACCGCCGTCGCGGCCTCGTCCGTGCCGCACAACGGGTCGCCGGCGACGCAGAGCACGCAGGGTCGCGGCAAGCGGGTGAAGGCGTCGCCGCTCGCCCGGCGGATCGCTCGCGAGACGGGCGTGGACCTGACGGCGCTCACCGGCAGCGGCCCCGGCGGACGCATCGTCAAGGCCGACGTTGAGGCTTCGGCCAGACCGCGACTCGCGCCCTCGCCGGCGCAGCCCGACGTCACCGTGTCCGCGCCGGCGACACCCGCTCCCACTGTTCCGCCGACCCCTCCACCCGTCGAGGGGGTCGCCGGCGCGAAGGGCGCCACCACCGCTGTCGAGCTCTCGCGCACGCAGCGCACGATCGCGCGGCGCATGGCCGAGTCCAGGGCGACGATTCCCGACTTCACGCTGCAGGTGAACGTCGACATGGAGCGCTGCGTGGAGCTGCGAGCGGAGCTGAAGCGGCTGTCGCACGTGGATGCCCCCACCTACAACGACATGATCGTCAAGGCGTGCGCACTGGCGTTGCGAGAGCACCCGCGCGCGAACGGCAGCTATCGCGACGGGCGCTTCGAGCTGCACTCACGCGTCAACGTGGGTGTCGCCGTGGCCGTCGCGTCCGGCGATCCGACACAGGGAGCGCTCGTCGTGCCCACGGTGCTGGACGCCGACGCCAAGTCACTCGGCGAGATCGCCCGCGAGACGCGCACACTGGCGCAACGGGTGCGCGACGCCACGGTCACTCCACCCGAGCTGAGCGGCGCCACGTTCACCGTCTCCAATCTCGGCATGTACGGCATCGCGAGCTTCACCGCGATCATCAACCCTCCACAGGCGGCAATCCTCGCGGTCGGCGCCGTCGAGCCGCGGGCCGTGGTGCGGTTCGCGGGCGCCGACAATGAAGCGAGTGTCGGGGAGGGCTCCGCGGACAGCGACGGGCAGATCGTGACCCGTCACACGATGAGCCTCACGCTCGCCTGCGACCACCGCATCCTCTACGGCGCGGACGCGGCCATGTTCCTCGCGCGTATTCGCGAGCTCTTGGAGGAGCCCGCGGCGCTGACGCTATGAACCCCAGTGACCACGAGTCGTTTTGCGCGCAGCCAGCGATGCCGGCCTCCCGATCGCAGGGACAGTCAAAGAATAGTGGCACAGACTGCTCGATCGGCGCACGCGAGCGGTCGCTGACATACGGCTCGATGACCTCCAACCCGAGCCGGGGGCATACACACTGATCGGGCGCACTTGACGGCGATAGCGTCTGCTACGCCTTTTTAGATCCTTTTCGTGAGCTCCGCCTACGAGCAGGGTCGGCGATGGCGAAGCCACCATTCTTTCCACCAATTATAAAATCCTTTGAATTCTTCTGAAATTTTACGCGGGAGAACGCCGAATCCACGTTCGCATTCCAAGCAGCAAAGAGTCGAACGAGGTCGTCGACTTCAACCTTACCTCCATGCTTGATGTCCTCGCTGAACGTCTTGAATGCGTAGTTGAGCATATGCGCGCTATATAGGCGCTTGCGAAAACGGGTAGCCTGATCGATGTACGCATTGCCGACGGTAAAAAGGCCGTAGAGGAAGCCAACCGAAAGACCTCCCCACAACACCGATCGGGCGACCAATAGGAGAAGCATCAGCTGTCCGTCCTTAGCGCGATTGAGGTCGTCGACGTAGACGCCGGTGAGGTGATATGAGACCGCGAGGAGCGCCACGCCCACAACAACCGACACAGCAAACATGGCCCTGCCACCCTTTGTGTATCGCATGGCATCCCGCTTCAGGGCCTCAAATGTCTGGAAGTCGATCGCGTGTTCTTCGTCAGCGAGCAGCTCGGCAGTGTCAACTTGTTGGGTCACGGTATAAGGTCCCCTTGTGGGTGGCTAGTCGGTGGCGTGTGTAATCTGAGATCATCGCAATACCAAGACCGTCACACTGGCCGCCTCATCGGCATGGGATGGAAGATCTCCACCTGAAGCGTATTGCATACTGGCTCTCGAGGAAGCCGAGTAGTTTAAATGATCCTACAAATTGCTTTCACGCAGGGTCGATCGTCTGACTCTCAACTGGCCTGAAGCGGGTCGACCCAACGCAGGTCCGAGCAGCGAGAGAAGTCGGCATCACATGAACACAGCAGCGCGCCGCCCTCGATCGCGCGGGCGGCAAGATGTGCGTCGGTCGTCAGGTTGCCGGCCGTGCCGAGCGGGAGCAGAAGCTCGCGCAAGACGGCCACATGTCGCTCGGTCGAACGGATCACGGTGACACATGGTTGCCCGAGCCAGCTTTCGACGAGCTCGATCGCGGTCCCCACGTCGAGTGGGCGCTCAACTGCAACTGGACGGGTGCTCGAGCGGATGAACGCCAGCAGCACAATCCATGACAGGCCAATAATGATACCGACGCTAGGCTACGAAGAGCAGATGCGCACTAACACCGCAAGCCGATCTTCTGGAGAGTTGTTGGTCTGCCCACTCGGCATGACCCCCTACAGGGATGCGCTCGCGATCCAGGCCGGCGTCCAGACACGATGTCTGGCCGACGAGCTGCCCGACACGCTGCTCCTGCTCGAGCACCCGCCTGTCTACACGCGCGGTCGGCGCTCGCTCGACGGCGAGCTATCGCTGGGTGAGGACTTCTACCGCTCGCGCGGCATCGAGATCGTCCCGACCGACCGCGGTGGGCGCGTGACCTACCACGGACCCGGTCAGCTCGTGGGCTACCCGATCATGCGTGTGACAGACATCGGCGCCCACCTGCGCACGATGGAGGCGGCGATCGTGGCAGTGCTGGCGGAGTGCGGAATCGAGGCTCGCTCACGCTGCGAGGAGGGCATCGACTACACCGGCGTATGGGTCGAGGATCGCAAGATCGCCTCGATCGGCGTGCACATCTCGCGCGGGGTCTCTACGCACGGGTTCGCGGTCAACGTCACCAACGACCTCACGCCGTTCACGTGGATCGTGCCGTGCGGGCTGGCGGGCGTGACGATGACCTCGGTCGCGCAGGAGCTCGGCCACGAGCCGGCGGGCGGTCTCGACGCGTTTGCCAAGCGGGTGGCGCGGTGCTTCTGCGACACCCACGGCCGACGCCTGCTGGCCGTCTCACCGGAGAGCGTCGGCATCGCGTGGTCGAAGACACCAGCTCGGCCGCGGGACAGGACGTCCCGCGCAACAGACCCACGGTCGTCCGCCGGGCCGCGCGGATGCGACCCAAATGAACACCCTCCGAACACCGCTCCACCCGCGGCCGAGCGTGAGCGCGTGATCGCATATCCTCTGGGGCACAGGTGAGTCCCACACGCTCGCGCGCCAACCCCGGCGGCATGGACGTGTTGAAGGTGCTCGGCGCAGACGTTCGCCCGCTGCGCGAGCGCAAGCCACCGTGGTTCAAAGTTCCCGCCGCCGGCGGCCGGCGCTACCGCGAGCTGTCCTCCCTGATCCGCGAGGAGAACCTGCACACCGTCTGCCAGGAGGCGGCCTGCCCGAACGTCGGCGAGTGCTGGGAGCGCGGCACCGCCACGTTCATGATCCTCGGCGACACGTGCACGCGCCGCTGCGGCTTCTGCAACGTAAAGACCGGCAAGCCCACCTGGAACGATCCGCTCGAGCCGGCGCGCGTGGCGCGCTCGATCGCGCGCATGGGCTTGCGCCACGCGGTCGTCACCTCGGTCGACCGCGACGACCTGCCCGACAAGGGCGCCTCCGCGTTCGTCGGCGTCATCCGCCAGGTCCGCCGGCAGGCGCCCGCCTGCCAGATCGAGGTGCTCACGCCCGACTTCCAGGGTCAGGAGATGCTGCTCGCCAGGGTCATCGCCGAGCGACCCGACGTGTTCAACCACAACGTCGAGGTCGTCCCGCGCCTGTACCCGATCGCGCGCAGGGGCTCGGAGTTTCTGCGCTCCTGCCGAGTCCTGCGCACCGCCGCCGAGCTGGGCGACGGCGCCCTCGTCACCAAGTCAGGGCTGATGGTGGGTCTCGGCGAGACCCACGAGGAGATGGTCGAGGCGTTCGGCGCGCTGCGCGAGTGCGGCGTGCGGGTGCTCACTGTCGGCCAGTACCTGCGCCCCTCCGCCCGCCACCTGCCGATCGTCCGCTACTGGCATCCCGACGAGTTCGCGGCGCTCGAAGGCGCTGCCTACGCGCTCGGCTTCGAGCACGTCGCCGCCGGTCCCTTGGTGCGCTCCTCCTACCACGCCGACCAGCACGTGCCGCAGCCGCGGCCGGGGGTCGGGCCACTGGCGGCGGCTAGCGGCTAGCGGCACGATCGCAGCGCCGCATTGGCGCTCCCGGTCGGGGCCGCTCGCACGGGGCGCGCGGCCTGAGCGGGGGTAGTGTGCGCAAATGCCTTGCCC
>DASUDH010000176.1:0-4740 GCA_036275675.1 Solirubrobacteraceae bacterium
TTCCGCGAGGCGGTGCGCGAGCGCGACGAGCCCTTCGGCGATCGCGGCGCCTCGACATTCAAGGGGTAGGAGGCACAAAGCCCGGAGCGCCGGCCCACCGTCAAATGAGCTGCGCAACGAGGCGATTAGTCGGCTGGCCAGGTGCCGATCGCACGGACCAGTTTAGACTGATTGTCCGAATCAATCACATTAATTGGTCCCCCAAAAACCCGCATTCTGCGCTAACCTACATTGTCGGACAGTGAGCTCAGGGCCCACAGTACAGAAGGCACGGGTAGTGAAAGCAGTGACCGTCCGTGTGACACCGCGCAGGCAGCCGTCGATGGCGTCCGACGGGAGGTCCCGGCGACTGTCGTCCTTTGCGGAGGTGCGCTGATGGACCGGACGGCGCGGGGCTTGCTGGACATCGCCCGGAGCGTGCTCGTCGAGCTCGACCTCGAGGTGGTTCTCAACCGCGTGCTCGAGTCCGCCCGCGAGTTGACCGGCGCCCGTTACGCAGCCCTGGGTGTCCCCGGTGCTTCGCGAACCGAACTGGAGCGTTTCCTCACGATCGGGATCGACGAGTCCGAACGCGAGGAGATCGGAGCGCTGCCACGAGGCCGCGGCGTGCTCGGCGAGTTGATCGAGCACCCGACGGCGCTGCGGCTGACGGACATCAGCGAACACCCGCGCTCCTACGGCTTCCCGCATGGTCACCCGCCGATGCAAAGCTTCCTTGGGGTGCCGATCCTGATCGGCGGGACTCCATTCGGGAACCTCTACCTGACCGAGAAGGAGCACGGCGAGCAGTTCACCGAGGCCGACGAGGAGGCCGTGACGATGCTCTCCGAGCTCGCCGGGTTCGCGATCGACCACGCACGTCGCTACACCGGCACCAGAGAGCGCCGCGACGAGCTCGAACGGACCGTCGCGGCGCTCAACGCCACCACGCAGATCGCTCGGGCGGTGGGAGCGGAGACCGACCTCGACGTCATACTCGAGCTCGTCGCCAAGCGCGGGCGGGCGCTCGTCGACGCGCGCCTGCTCGTGATCGAGCTCGTACAGCGTGGTCGGCTGATCGTGTCGGCCGGCGCGGGCGAGCTGCCCGCCGGACTGCTCGACCAGCAGGTTACGCTCGGCGACTCGGCCGCGAGCGCCGCGCTGCGCACGCGCCAGGCTCAGCGGTTGCAGGAACCGCTCACCCGTGCGCGCTTCGACGAACACGACCTCGGCACCCTC
Organism: Solirubrobacteraceae bacterium; assembly: GCA_036275675.1. Taxonomy (GTDB): domain Bacteria; phylum Actinomycetota; class Thermoleophilia; order Solirubrobacterales; family Solirubrobacteraceae; genus Palsa-744. The sequence goes on from DASUDH010000176.1 coordinate 1,219, forward strand.
GGGGTGGAGGCACGCGGCGGGTTGATCGTGCCGCTCGTCTTCCAAAACCACGCCTACGGGGTGCTCGTCGCGATCGACCGCCTTCACGGCGGACTCGAGTTCACCGTAGACGACGAGCGTCTGCTGGAGGCGTTCGCGGCGAGCGCCGCCACCGCCGTGGCCACCGCCCAATCGGTGGCCTCCGAGCGCCAGCGCCAGCGCCTCGCGGCGGCGGAGGCCGAACGCCAGCGCTGGGCGCGCGAGCTGCACGACGACACTCTCCAGAGCCTCAGCGCGCTGCGCGTCGGGCTGTCGACGGCCAAGCGCTCAGGCAAGCCCGAAGCACTCGAGCAGGCAGTAACCAACGCCATCGACCATCTCGAGGAGGGGATCACGAACCTGCGCGCGCTGATCACCGACCTGCGCCCCGCCTCGCTCGACGAGCTCGGAGCCGCCGCGGCGATCCAGGCGCTCGGCGAACGCGCCGAGCGCCGTGGCATCGACGTCGACGTGAACATCGAGCTGACCGCCGAGGAGATACGCCACATTCCCGAGATCGAGACCGCGATGTACCGAATCGTGCAGGAGGCTCTCAGCAACGCAGCCAAACACGGCAAGGCGAGGAGAGCCGTCGTCGAGGTTCACGAGGACGAGACGAACATCCGGGTGAGCGTCCGCGACGACGGCACGGGCTTCGACCCGTCCGACCACACCGACGGCTTCGGCCTGCTCGGTATGCAAGAGCGTGCTCACTTGCTCGACGGGACGCTGCAGATCGACTCCTCGCCGGGCCGGGGAACGACGATCGAGGCGAGCTTCCCGACCCAGCGCCTTCCGGGCGCAAAGACGGGCGTCGGACCTCGGTCCGCGGCCAATCAGCAATAACCACCGCATCGCACCGTAACTCGGGCGCTGCTCATCTGCAGGGAGGTCGCTAGCCGAAGAAAACCTCGGCCGTCTCGAACAGCCGCGGGTCGAGCAGCTTCGGCTCGCCGAGCGCTTCCCCCAAGCCGACCTCGGCGGTGTCGGTGCCGTGCAAAGCCACCATCCGCCCGAAGCGCCCTCCCGCGGCGGCGTCCATTGCAGCTACCCCGAAGCGCGTGGCCAGCACGCGGTCATACGCCGTCGGTGTGCCGCCGCGCTGGACGTGCCCGAGGATCGTCGCGCGCGCCTGATACCCGGTGAGCGACTCGATCTCGCGCTCGAGCGCCACGCCGATCCCACCGAGCCGCACGTGCCCGAACTCGTCCACGCCGCGCTCGTCGGCGACCGACATCGCGGTGTCCTCGCGTGGCGCGGCGCCCTCCGCGACGACCACGATCGAGAAGGTGATGCCGCTTGCGTGGCGGCGGCGCAGGCGCGTGCACACCTCGTCGATGTCAAACGGGCGCTCCGGCACGAGGATCGCATCCGCCCCGCCGGCGATCCCTGCGTACGTCGCGATCCAGCCGGCGTGACGACCCATCACCTCGACCACCATCACGCGGTTGTGCGACTCCGCAGTCGTGTGCAGACGGTCGATCGCCTCGGTGGCGATCTGCACGGCGGTGTGGAAGCCGAACGTGACGTCCGTGCCCCCGACGTCGTTGTCGATCGTCTTGGGAACGCCCACGATCGGCAGACCCTCTTCCGACAGGCGCAGTGCCACACCGAGCGTGTCCTCCCCGCCGATCGGGATCAAAACATCGAGGCGCTCGCGCTCGAAGGTGCCTGTGATCCGCTCCAGCCCATCCACCCGACCAGCGAGCGGGTTCGTACGCGATGTGCCGAGGATCGTGCCGCCACGCGGCAGGATTCCCGCTGTGCTCTCGCGCGTCAACTCGACTCCGTCGCGCTCGAGCACCCCTGCCCAGCCGTGGCGAAAGCCGACGAAGCTGTGCTCTCCGAGGTCCAGGCCGCGGCGCACGATCGCGCGGATCACCGCGTTCAGGCCCGGGCAGTCGCCACCGCCGGTGAGGATGCCTACGCGCACGCGCTGCGGCTCCCGACTCGCATCGGTTGTGAGTCTAGGGGCAATGTGACGTCGAGTCCTACGAAGGCAGTTCTCGAGCGCGGCCCGCGTAACCGTAATGCGTCGTTGCGAGGCTGACAGAGCGCGGTAGGTAGAGAAACTGAGATCTCGAGGAAATCTACGGAGCGAGCGCGAGCTTCAGTGCTTTCCCACGGTGGAAATGGGACTTTGCCCGGTGGGCGCAGCCTGCAGGCATCTCTAGCGTCGTGTCATGCTCCCATTCTTCCGCCTTGCGCCGGTACCGGATTCAGAGTCGGACGTGAGGACCGGGGGACCGATCAGGATCGTTCTGGCCGACGACCATGCGGCTATGCGCCAAAGCCTGCGCCTGCTGCTCGACGGCGAAGCCGACATCGACGTGATCGCCGAGACGGACAGCTTGCAGTCGGTGATGAACCACATACGCGCGCGCAGGCCCGACGTGCTCGTGCTCGACCTGGGCATGTCTAGCCAGGGCTCTGGGATCGGGACGCTCAGCCGGCTGAACAGGGAGACGCATGACACGAGCATCGTGGTGCTCACAATGAGCGACGACCCGGCGTTTGCCAGGCGCACGCTCGACAACGGCGCGCTCGGACTCGTGCTCAAGGAGATGGCGGACTCCGACCTGCCGGCTGCCGTGCGCGAGGCCTCGCGCGGCAGATGCTATGTGAGCCCGCTGCTCGCCGCGAAGCTCGGCGGAGCCAAACAGGCGCCGGACGAAAACAGCCTGACACCGCGCGAGCGCGAGGTGCTGCGGCTGATCGCGCTGGGGCACACAAGCGTGGAGATCGCCCAGAAGCTGGGGCTCTCGCCGCGCACGATCGAGACGCACCGCGCCCGCATCCACCGCAAGCTGGGCCTTGACACGCGCGCGGAGCTCGTGCACTACGCCCTGCGACACGACCTGCTGCGCATGTGAGCGACGCTGCCCACTGGGATCGAGAGCTCAGGAGCCAGCCACAGGCTGCCCTTCGAGCGCCCGCACGCCCGGCAGCGTGCGGCCGCTGAGCAGCTCGAGCGCCGCCCCGCCGCCTGTGGAGATGTGGCTGACCCTGTCTTGCAGGCCGAACGAGCACAGCGCCTCCGCTGTCTCGCCGCCACCGACGACCGTCGTGCCGCCACTTAGCGCCAGCGCGTGCGCCACGGCGCGCGTGCCGGCGGCGAACGGCTCGTGCTCGAACGCTCCCATCGGACCGTTCCAGAAGACGGTCGCCGCCGTCTCGATCTCGCGCGCGTAGCGCTCCGCGGTGCGGGGACCGATGTCAAGGCCCATCCAGCCGTCGGGCACCTCGACGTCTGTGAGCGTGCGCGTCTCTGAGCCAGCGTCGAGCCGCCGCGCGACGACGAGGTCCTCGGGCAGGCGCAGACGGCGCCGTCCGCGGACGTCCCGCTCGATCGTGTCCAGCGCACGCGGTATGTCCTCGGGCGCGCACAGCGAGGCACCGATGGCGTGACCAACGGCCGCGAGGAACGGAAAGCTCATCGCGCCGCCGATCAAGACGCTGTCGGCGCTTGTAAGGAAACGTCCGGCGAGCTCGATCTTGTCGGCT
>DASUDH010000177.1:0-2235 GCA_036275675.1 Solirubrobacteraceae bacterium
GCCTCGCGATGCGCCGTCAGCAGGAGCTCCTGCAGCTGACGGGCGAACTCGCGGCTCTGCGCGCGCAGCCGCTCGCGATCGACCAGCACGCCGTGATGCTCCATCGCCAGCAGCACCGGCACGAGGGGCTGCTCGCACTCCTCGTAGAGCCGCGCCAGCGCCGGCACCGACCTGAGCTGCGGCCACAGCGCCCCGTGCAGACGCAGCGTCACGTCCGCGTCCTCGGCGGCGTAGTCGCCGGCCTTGTCGAGCGGTACCTGGTCGAAGGAGAGCTGCTTCGCGCCCCTGCCGGCGACGTCCTCGAAGGTGATGGTCGTGAGCCCGAGGTAGCGCTTCGCGTCCGAGTCCATGTCGTGGTTGGTGGCGACGCTGTTCCACACGTAGGACTCGAGCATCGTGTCGAAGCGCATGCCGGCGAGGGCGATGCCGGCGTTGAGCAGTACGTGCGCGTCGTACTTCAGATTGTGCCCGATCTTGCCGTGCGTCCCGCTCTCGAGCAGCGGCTTCAAGGCCGCGAGCACCCGCGCGCGCTCGAGCTGATCGGGCGCGCCCGGATAGACGTGGGCGAGCGGCACGTAGGCGGCGACGCCCGGCTCCACGGCGAAAGAGACGCCGACGATCTCCGCGCGCATGTAGTCGAGGCTGGTGGTCTCGGTATCGAAGGCGAAGAGCTCGGCCTTGCGCAGCACCTCGAGCCAGCGCTCGAAATCCTCCCAGCGCGTGAGGGTCTGGTAGCGGCGCTCGATGGCAGGCTGCGCGGGAGCCACCTCCTGCGCCGGCACCGGCGTGGCGTTCGGCGCCGCCGCGGGCGCGGGCTTGGCGCTTCCTCCTGCCCCGGCCCCCGTGTCCTCGCTCGCTTCGAGCGTGCGCATGAGCGCGCGCAACTCGAAGCGCGCGTACAGCTCGCGCAGCCGCGGGGTATCGGCGGCTCCCGGCTTCAGCTCCTCGAGCGACATCGGCAGCTCGAGGTCGGTATGGATGGTCGCCAGGCGCCGCGACAGCTCGAGCGTCGCGAGTCCGAGGCGCAGGTTCTCGCCCACCTTGCCAGGGACCTCCGCGACGTGGGCGATGAGCTTGTCGAGGCTGCCGTACTGCTGCAGCAGCTTCGCGCCGGTCTTCGGGCCCACCTTGTCTATGCCCGGAATGTTGTCCGAGCTGTCACCGATCAGGGCGAGGTAGTCGATGATCTGCTCGGGGTAGACGTCGAACTTGAGCTTCACCCCCTCGCGGTCGAGCACCGTGTTGGTCATGGTGTTGATGAGGGTGATCGAGCTGTTGACCAGCTGCGCCATGTCCTTGTCGCCGGTGGAGATGAGGACCTGCTGGCCGGCGGCGGCCGCCCGCCGCGCGAGCGTGCCGATGACGTCGTCGGCCTCGACCCCCGGCACGCGCAGCAGCGGCAGGCCCTGCGCCCTGATGATCTCGAGGAGCGGCGCGACCTGCGCGCGTAAATCGTCGGGCATGGCGGGGCGCTGTGCCTTGTATTCGGTGAACAGGTCGTCGCGGAAGGTCCTGCCGGGCGCGTCGAACACCACGGCGATGCGCTGCGGATGGAAGTCCTTGAGGAACTTCTGCAGCATGTTGAGCACGCCGAGCACGGCCCCGGTCGGCTCGCCGCGCGAGTTCGAGAGCGGCGGCAGGGCGTGGAATGCCCGGTAGACATAAGAGGAGCCGTCGACGAGGACCAGGTCGGGGGAGGGCGTCATGAAGAGCCGATGCGGGAGGCGGGCCGCGAGTATAACGGACCGCACCCGGCGAGAGTCCCGCGAGCCTCGGTCAACCAGTCAGCCACCCGGCGCGCTATAGAGGGCAAGCATGCAGCTCGGCTCCACCATTGCGGCCAATCGCTTCGGGCTCGGCGCCCGTCCGGGCGAGCTTGCCTCGATCGGCGGCGACGGCCGCGACTGGCTGCGCGCGCAGCTGAAGTCGGCGCCGCCCGCGATCGCCGACGCGGAGCTCGCCTCCTCCGCACAAGTGCTCGGGGAGGCCTTCGCGCTGCAGCGTGAGATCCAGCAGGCGCGCCGCTCGGGGAATGAGGCGCAGCAGAAGCTGCCGCAGTTCCTCAAGCCGATTTATCAAGGCGAGGCGCGCGCGCGCTTCCAGCAGGCGGTGACGACCGACCGGCCGTTCATCGAGCGGATCACGCAGTTCTGGACCAACCACTTCGCGGTGTCGACGGACAAGCAGTTCATGGCCGGGCTCGCCGGCAGCTTCGAGCGCGAAGCGATCCGTCCG
>DASUDH010000178.1:0-3222 GCA_036275675.1 Solirubrobacteraceae bacterium
TTGCCTTTCCTTGTGGACCTGCAGTGTAGTGGGCCGGCCTTCCTCGCTCCGCCGTCGCCGCGAGACTCGTTCGCGGACGGGTTCGTCGCCAGCACTCAGGAGAGCTCGGCTGTGACGATCTCGGTCAACCGATCCAGCGCATCGTCGAGGCGGTCATTGACGACTACGTGGGCAAACTCGGACTGGGCGGCCAGCTCCTTCTCGGCGACGCCCAGACGGCGCTCGACCTCCTGTGCGTCGTCGGTCCCGCGCCCTATCAGACGGGTGCGCAGCGCTTCCAGCGAAGGAGGAGCGATGAAGATCTGCACGGCGCTCGGCACCGTCTCTCGCACCTGGCGTGCGCCTTGCACCTCGATCTCCAGCACGACCGCCGCCCCGTGCAGCATCCGCTTCGCGAGCTCGCTGCGCAGGGTGCCGTAGCGGCGGCCGGCGTAGTCGGCGTGCTCGACGAACTCGCCGGCCCGCACGCGGCGCTCGAACTCCTCGCTCGGGAGGAAGTGGTAGTCCACTCCGTCCTCCTCGCCGGGCCTCGGGGCGCGCGTGGTGGCCGACACTGACAGCTCGAGCTGTGGGAGGCGCTCCATCAGGCCGCGGATCAGGGTGCCCTTCCCAACGCCCGAAGGCCCGGTGATCACAAGGACGCGTGCCACGCGCGGGACCCTAATGTCGAAAGCGGGGGACTGCGCGGTCGACGAACCCACAAGGCTCCTGCTGCTCAGCGCCGCAGGAGAGAAACAAGCTCGCTGCGCTGGCGCTCTGACAGGCCGCCGATCGTCTTGCTCGGGGAGATGCGGCAGTGGGCGAGGATCTTGTTGACCTTCACGCGCCCGTACTTGGGCACTGCGAGCAGCATGTCGAAGACCTTGGCGGTCTCGACGTACTCGGGCGGGGCGAGCAGGAGCGTGTGGATCGACAGCCTGCCCGCCTTCAGGTCGCGCTTGAGCTGGGCTCGCTCGGTACGGATCCGGTTGGCTCGCGCAAGGGCGTCCATTCGCTGGTTGAGCGACCGCTCGGGGGCGGCCTGCGATTTGGAGGTCATGGTCGAGGACATGGGGCCCGTGGCGGTCGGCATGGGCGGCGAGTCTACACACCCACACGCACCGTTCAAGGCAAACACGACGAATTTACATCAAGCTCAGGTCGAGCTTCATGTATGTCGAGGATGGTGGATGGTGCTGTTGCCGGTTTGCAGGGGTTTTTGAGCCCCGACTCTGATGAGATGCCGACGATTCGAACGATTGCGGGGGACAGCGGGCATCTGCTCGGTCAGATGGGTGCTCGTGCTCGAGTCAGGTGAGCGAACGGCCGTCTCACGCGTTCATTCGACGCATGCCCGGCGGGTGCTGCGGGTGGAGCTCGCGCGCGATTCGCAACGCCAGCGCGGGGTCGCGAAAGCTCTCGGTGCCGACCGCCACGAGCGTCGCGCCTACATCCATGAATTGGCGGGCGTGAGCGGTGCTTCCTATCCCCCCCATGCCCACGACCGGGATCGTCACGCGCTCAGCGACCGCGGCGACCTGCGCGAGCGCGAGCGAGCGTATGGCCGCTCCCGACAGCCCGCCCGTGCCGCCTCCGAGCCAGGCGCGTGGCTGCGCGGCGTCGTGTCCGCGAGTCGGCGCGAGCGCCATCGCGCGCAGCGTGTTGATCAGCGAGACGGCGTCGGCGCCCCCCTCCTGCGCGGCCTTGGCGCACTCCGCGACATCTGCGCAGTTCGGCGTGAGCTTGACTATCAGTGGCTTGCGCAGCGCCGGTCTGACGGCGGTGAGTACATGCTCCAGCTGGCCAGGATCGGCCCCGATGTCCAGGCCGCTCTTCACGTTCGGGCACGACACGTTCAGCTCGACCGCGGCTATCTCATCGCGCGCGTCGCAGGCCCGGACGAGCGCGGCGATCTCCTCGGCGGTGGAGCCCATGACGTTCGTGATCAGCGGCGCCGGCAGGCGCGCGAGCTCCGGCAGATCCTCCGACATGTAGCGCTCCAGACCCTTGTTGGGCAGTCCGATCGAGTTGACGAGCCCGGCCTGGGCCTCCCACAGTCGCGGCGGCGGGTTGCCGGCGCGTGGGGCGAGCGTGATCGTCTTGGACACGAACGCCGCGAAGGGGAAGGCATCGTCGAGCGCTTTTCCAAAGGCTCGACGGGCGGCGATCGCGTCGAACGTGCCCGAGCCGTTGATGACGGGATGCGCGAGCTCGAGGCCGCAAAAGGAGACACTCACGATCGAGTCCCCGAGCCGTCGCGGAGCGTCATGGCCGCGCGGCGGCGCACGCGCGCAGAGCAAGGGCTCACGCTGGACTCCCTACGTGCGCCTCCACACGGTCGAGCTCGGCGGCGTCCACGACGGGGCCGTCGACGCACACGCGCAGATAACCGCCGCAGCGCTTGGGCACAACGCAACCGAAGCACGCGCCGAAGCCGCACGCCATCCCCGCCTCGAGCGCGAGCTGCGCGGGGACGCCGCGCACGGCGCACAACGCTCGCGCCGCCTCGAGCATCGCGGGCGGTCCGCAAGCGTACACGGTGGCGTGGGCGTCACGATCGAGCTCGGCGCTGAGCAGGTCCGTGACGAATCCGCGATGGCCGACCGAGCCGTCGTCGGTGGCCAGGAGGGCATCGCCCAGCAGTGTGGCCCCCTCCGCGCGGGCACCATCGCGGAAGCCGAGCAGAACGGTCCCCGGCGCCCCCAGCGAGTCCTGCCAGATGGCGAGCGGAGCGATCCCGACACCCCCGCCGACGAGCAGCGCGCGGCGCTCGTCCTCGGGAGGGTCGAATCCGACGCCGAGCGGACCGAGCGCCCACAGCCGCTCTCCGGCACGGAGCTCGCACAGCCGTCGCGTTCCGGGACCGACGTCCTCGAGCAGGAAGTGGGTCTCTCCACCGATCGGCGATCGACGGGATCGCCGATCGGCCAGCCAGCGCGCGTAGGAGAACGCCCGCGGCAGGTACGGGCGCTCGTCCTCCCCCGCCCCCCAACGCTCGGCGGCGGCGAGCATCGCGAACTGGCCGGCGGCGGGCGCCGGTCCGTCGGGATCGGCGGCCTTCAGCAGGCGGTAGGCGCCAAGCCGCTCGTTGGCGGTGACCGTGAGCAGTCGTCGCCCGAACGGGGCGATCGTGCGCTCGGACGGTGGGACCGGCAGCCGGCGCGTGCTCACGCCACCCGTGCCCCGCTGACGCGGCAAGCCGGGCGCACGCCACGGTGGAGCTCCTGCAGCGAGAGCACCTCC
>DASUDH010000179.1:0-7522 GCA_036275675.1 Solirubrobacteraceae bacterium
TCAACCTGTTCTTCGGCGGCGTCCAGGCGGTCCAGCGCTGCGGCGGCGAGCTGATCGGCGCGGGCGACCCGCGGCGCGGCGGGGTGGCGGTGGCTGCGTGAGCAGTTGTCGCGCGAGGGGCGACCGCGCGCGCGCATGCGCCGCGCGAGGGGCGCGGCGTCCGGCGCCGGCTCGACGGCTGGCGCGGCGCGGCGCGGCGATCATCGCGGTGGTCGGGACGACGATGGTCGGGTGCGGCGGGGTCCTCTCACCCGATCTGTTCGTCGTCTACCGCAGCGGCAGCTCGCCCGGTGCGAAGCTGACGCTGCTCGTCAACGAAGAAGGCGTCGTCCATTGCAACGGCGGACCCGCCCACCACCTGAGCGACCCGCAGGTGATCGAAGCGCGGACGATCCAGGAAGAGCTGCACGATCCCGCCTCGCGACACGAGTCGCTGTCGGCGGCGCCCGGGTCGGTGCTCGGCTACTACGTGCGCGACCAGGACGGAAGCGTGCGCTTCGGCGACAACTCTCCCGGTCAACCCGCCGTGTTGCGCAAGCTCGCGCTGTTCGTGCTGAGCGTGGCGCAAGGGGTGTGCGGACTGCCGCAGCAGGGGGCCTAATGCTCGGACGCCATCGGTAACTCAGCGTTCTTCTGAATATACGGCCGCTTGACACCGGTTCGCAAGACGGCTAGGATGCGCGCATCCTAGCCGTCTCGCGACCTTGCAATTTGCGTCTGGTTGCGCTACCGTGAGTTGCCTGCAGTCGGGAGGGCTTTCGGGTCCGTGGAGTCTTTACGTCTCCCCCGGCTGCTTTCTTTGTGGGCGTGTATCTTCTGTACGCCGACGAGTCGGGGGACCTGAGCGACCCACATGCGAACGTCTTCGTCGTAGGTGGGGTCGCCGTTCACGAGGATGCCGTGCGCCCGCTGGCGGGCGCCATCAACGAGCGGATGAACCGCTTTGTTGGCAAGAGGTTCGCAAAGGAAGCAGAGATTCATGCTGCTCAACTGCGGCCCGGCTCACGCGGTTGGAAGCCCATCTCGGAGAAGAAGCGTCATGGCCTCGCGCATAGCTTGATGCGCCTGGTGTGCAATTGGCAGCACGACTCCACCCGGACGGAAGTGCAGCCGTTTGTGATTGTGATGGATCGCGACCATTCGCAATCGCCACTCGAGACGTCCTACGGCGAGCTGCTGTACCTCTTTGACGACTTCCTTCGCACCGGACGCAAGCGTGGCTCTCCGCACAACGGCGTCCTCATAGCGGATAGAAGCAGATACGAGAAGACACTGCACGCATGGGTAGAAAGCGCTCGTGTCAAGAGACCGCCGGGTCGGCATTCGCGACCACGTCTGCACGCGCTTGCAGAGACCCCTTTCTTCGTGGACTCGAAGACTACTCGCCTCATGCAGCTCGCTGATCTTGTGGCCCACGCCTTCTACCGTGCCTACAACGCTGGTGACTGGGCCTGGGCTAGTGCACTACTGCCTGGCGTTCTCCCGGATCCGGTGCGTCTCGTTCATTTCACAGACAACAAGAAGTGCGAGTGTCCGGCATGCAAACTAGCAACCGGTGAGATGGCCTCGGAAGTGAATCCGCCCGACAAGTCGGCTTAGGACCTATCTCGGTAGGCCTGCACGTCTGGCTGAGGCCGATTGCCTTCACGATGCTGCGTCCTCGGGGCTTGACTTGGCACCACCAAGCCTTCGCCCCTGCGTCCTTGCCTCGCTCGACACTCGACCACCCCAGCCGCACATTCCTACCGAGATAGGTCCTAGTTGAAGTGCACCTTGCCGTTTGAGTGCGCCCGCATCTGGGCGCGCTCGACCAGCTCCATCTGCTTGATCGCGGCGCGGAACAGCAGCGCGAGCAGGCGTAGGCGTGCGTTCTCGGAGCGCAGCTCCAACAGCTCCTGCTTTGCGTCCGTGCCGAAGTCGACAGTGGCGGCCATGCTGTAGGCGCTCATCGCCGCCAGTTCCTCCTCGCCGAGCGTACGGTCGGTGGCCTGCTCCACCAGCTCCGCGTACAGCTCGTGAGCAGCCGCGACGACCTCGTCGTCGGGGGTCTCGTGGAGCTCCTCCACGAACTCCACGATCCCGGCGGGATACGGCAGGTCGTCCTGGCGCTCGAGCAGGCGAAAGACGCGTGTGCCGCGCACGAGGATCGTGAGCCTGCCGTCGTCCATGCGGTCGAGCACGCTCTCGATCTGACAGGCGCAGCCGGTCGGCTTGAGCTCGTCGTCTGAGAGCCACACGATCCCGAACTCGTGCTCGCCGTCGAGGCACTCTTCGATCATCGTGCGATAGCGGTCCTCGAACACGTGCAGCGGGACGCTCTCGGTCGGTAGCGCGACGATCCCAAGCGGGAACAGCGGGAAGTCCTGGACGGGAACGGCGGCCACGTGTTCCAGTCTAGGCACGCCCCACGCGCTGCCGGGCGATCCGGCGAATGCTTGTTCAGGGCTGTCGCGCGACGGGCCGGCCGGCCGAGGTCGTCCGGCGTGCCACTAGACTTCCGCGGATGGAGAACGACTTGGTCAAGCGCGTGATTTGGTCGGGCCTGCTGACCGTCGTCGGCGCGCTCGCGAGCCTCATCACCCAGCGGACGGCCGCGCACCTGTGGAGGCGCATGTTCGACGAGGAGCCTCCCGAGTGAACGACGCCGCGGGAGGCCCGGACGGCGATGGACGCCAGCACGGCATCGCCGCCGCGATCACGGAGGTGTCCGAGCGCGCGAGCCTGTTGATACGCGAGGAGATCGAGCTCGCCAAGACGGAGATCGCCGAGAAGACCACCCGTCTGGCCAGGGGCGCGGTCGTGGCGATCGTCGCCGGCGTGTTCCTCCTGACGGCGCTCTTCTTCGTGCTGATCGGGCTCGCCTGGTTGCTCTACTACGAGTTGCCGATCGGCAACGAGTTCACCTACTTCTGGGGCTTCTTCGCGATGGCGCTGATCCTCGTGGTGCTCGGCGCGATCGCGGGGCTGTTCGCGGCTAGGGCCGTCAAATCGGGGGCGCCGCCGGTGCCCGAGATGGCGATCGAGGAGGCGCGCAAGATCCGTGACACCGTGAGCTCGACACCCGATGGGCAGGCGAGCGCCGCGCCCGTCTCACCGCCGATCCCGGTCCCCGGGCAGGCGCCCGCGGGCACGACACCAGACAGCGACCTTGAAGGGGGACCAAACGATGGCACAGCGCTCGGCGGCTGAGATCCGCGACTCGATCGAGTCCAACCGCGCGGAGCTGGCCGTGTCGCTCAACCGCCTGCACGGAGAAGTGGCGCGCATGACCGACTGGCGCGGCCAGCTCGAGCGCCACCAGCGCGAGGTCGCGATCGGTGTGGCGGTGGTCGGCATGTTGCTGGTAGGGCGCCGCCGGCGCAAACGTCGTCGCGGCTGAGGTCCGTCGCATCCCGCTGTCTCCATCCGGTTGCTGCGCTCGGCAGCTCGCGACGGACGAGCGGTGGTCAGGAGAGCAGCGAGCGCGGGATCGCGCCGATCCCGAGCAGGCCGGGGCCGGTGTAGGTGCCGATCACCGGTCCCACCTCGGAGACGAACACGGGCTCCGAGCCGAAGACCTCTCGGCAACGGTCGATCAGGTGCTCTGCCTGCTCGGAGGCCTGGATGTGCTGGACCACCCACCCGTCCGAGCCGCTGTCGTGGAGCTCCTGCGCATAGCGCACCATGCGCTCGAACGCGCGCTTGGCGGTGCGCACTCGCTCGACGGGCGTGATCTCGTACTCGAGCGAGAGGATCGGCTTGATCTTGAGCGTCCCGCCGAGCCACGCCTGCGCCTTGCCCACGCGGCCGCCGCGGCGCAGGTACTCGAGCGTGTCGACGCAAAACCAGATCTTCAGCGCCTTGCGCGCCTCGCGCGCTCGCGCGGCCACGGCATCCTTGTCGGCGCCGGCACGTGCGGCAGCGGTGGCGGCGAGCAGCAGCAAACCGAGCCCGCCGCAGCCAGTTTCGCCGTCGATCACCTCCACGCGCCCGCCAAGGCTGCGCTCGGCCAGCAGGCTGTGGGCTTGACGCGCCGACTCGCATGTGCCCGAGATGCCGCCCGCGAGGTGTACGGAGACGATGTCGTGGCCCGCGTCGAGCAACGGTTCCCACACGGCGAGGAAGTCGCCGATCGAAGGCTGCGAGGTGGTGGGCAGATCTTCGTCGGCGCCCAGCCGCTCGTAGAAGGCGTCGAAGCCATCCAGCTCGATCTCGCGTTGCTGATGTCCTTGCCAGCCGACGTACAGGCTGACCTGATGGATGCCTTCGCTGTCCGCCAGCTCGCGCGGGAGGTAGTTCGTGGTGTCGCTGACGACCGCTACGGGAGTCATGCCGCGCGAGGACCCTACCGCAACAGGAGACAGACGCTATCCGAGTCGGCTCTCGATCTGGGTGAACCCATTGGGCTGCGCCCCGTTCGAGACGTGCTCCACGGGAGCTCCCTCGCTCTCTGGCAGCCCAAGGGCCTCGGCGAGCTCGCCGGACTCGTACATCTCGGTGACGATGTCGCAGCCGCCGATCAGCTCGCCGCCGGCAAACAGCTGGGGGATGGTCGGCCAGTTCGAGATCGCGGAGAGCTCCTGACGGATGCGCGGGTCGGGCAGGACGTCGACCGCGGCGAATGGCGCCTCCAGGGCCTGCAGCATTGCGACGGTGCGCGCGGAGAAACCGCAGGCGGGCGCCTCAGGGGTGCCCTTCATGAAGAGGATCGTGTCGTGCGAGGCGATCGCCTCGGCGATCGTGTCGCGGATGGGGTTGGACTCGCTGCTTGACATTGCTGACTCCTGGCTGTGGTGGTCCTATGCGGTCGCCGAGGGGGTGTGCGGTCCGTCCTCGGCCTCGTTGGCGCTGGGCTCGACGTGCTGCTTGTCGACCGCGACGATCGCGCCCGGCTCCCCGTGCGCTTGCGTCTTCAGCGACAGCGCGTGAATCGGCCCGCCGATCTCATCGCCGAAGACCTCGTAGACGAGCTTATGCTGTTCGATGCGGCTGTGCCCGGCGAACGCCGGGGAGGTGACCGTCGCGCGGAAGTGGTCGCCCCCGCCCGTGTAGTCCTCCACGTCGGCACTGGCCCCCGGGATGGAGGCCTCGATGCGCTGCTTGATCTCCTCGGCGCTGGGCACTGTCCCCTAGGTTAGCCCAACAGAAGCGACGCTATACTTTGGAAAGCGATGATCTCGATAACGGATAAGGGCGCGGAGAAGGTCCGCGAGTTCCTCGACGCCCAGCGGGCCGACGTCAGCCTCGCGGGGCTGCGCGTGGGTGTGCGCGGAGGTGGGTGCTCCGGCTTCCAGTACCAGCTCGCCTTCGACGAGCAGCGCGACAACGACGTCGTGTTCGAGAGCCACGGCCTGAAGCTGCTCGTGGACAGCGAGAGCCTCCAGTTCGTGCGCGGCTCGACGATCGACTACGAGGAAAGCCTCCAAGGGGCGGGCTTCAAGGTCGAGAACCCCAACGTGGTTGCTGCCTGCGGCTGCGGCTCTTCGTTCAGGGTTGCCGAGGAAGAGCAAGTCTCAGCAGTCTGAGCCGTTTCGGCGCCTAGACGGGCTCGTTCTCGAGCGAGCGCCAAAGGTAGCGACAGGCGAGCGTGCGGTGGGGGCGCCACGGCTCGGCCAGGCGCTCCATCGTCTCGCGGTCGGGGAGCGACTCCAGGGAGTAGGCGCGTTCGATGGCGCGGCGCACGCCCAGGTCGCCGACGGCGAGCACGTCGGGGCGTTCGAGCTGGAACATCAGGAACATGTGCGCGGTCCACTCGCCGAGGCCCTTGACCGCCACGAGCTCTTCGATCGCCTGCTCGTCGGAGAGCTCATCGAGGCGGTCGAGCTCCAATTCGCCTGCCAGCACGTGCTCGGCGAGTGAGCGCAGGTAGCCGATCTTCGGGCGCGAGAGCCCGACGCTGCGCAGCTCTTCGGGGTCGTCGGCGAGGATCTGCTCGGGGGTTGGAGGATGCCCACCGAAGCGCTCGAGCATGCGGTTGTAGATCGTGCGAGCGGCCGCCACCGAGAGCTGCTGGTTGGTGATCGAACGCAGCAGCGCCCCGTAGTGGTTGTCATGCGCAGGTCTGCCATCGCGTTCCGGCGGCAGTGAGCCGTACTCGGCGATCAGGCCACCGAGCGTCGCGTCCGCGTCCGCGAGGTGACTCATCGCCCTCTGCAGCGCCGCTCCTCTCAGCCGCGCGGGGCGGCGGCGCTTGGGGGAGACCTTGGCCGTGGCGGTGCGCTTGGAAGAGGCAGTGGGCGAGCTTGCCTGTTTCGAGCCCCCGGCTCGACGGTTGGAAGCGGAGGCCATCACCCTAGCTCGCCAGCTCCGCCACCGGCTCGCCGTCGAGCGCGTTCAGGGCGCGCTCCAGCGAGCAGGCAATGCATGTGAAGCTGGGCGTGTCGCGCACCGTGAAGCGGGACGCCTCGGTCGTCCGGAGGCGCTGGACCAAATCCAGGAACGTGCCAATGTCATCGGTATCAAAGGCCACAACGAACTCCTGGTCGTCGAGCCCGAAGGAGTAGGTCGTGTGGTTGTCCACACCCGGATATTCACGCCCCACCTCGATGTGCTCCTGCATGATCCGCCAGCGCTCCTCAGCCGGTAGGCCGTACCACTCGCGTGACTTCACGAACGGGTAGACGAACACGTACTTGCCCCTGAACCCGCGCGGGTTCACGCGCTCATCCTCGGAGTATTCCGAGCTCTTGCGCATCCCCAGGAACGAGTAGGGCTGCTCGGCCCACTTCATCAAGCCGCTCTGCGCCAAGACCACGTGGAACTCGTGGATGCGGTCGAGGTTCTCGGCCTCTGAGATCAAGAGCAGCTCGGCATCCCCGCGCGTGCCCACGAGCGAGAAGGACTGCAGCAGATGCCCATCGGCGAAGTCCTCGCAGGCAGCCATGAGCTCGCGCTTGTCCTGCGCGCGCGCCTCGCCCTCCAGGCGACGCCACGCCGGATCGAGCTTCAGGAAGGTGTACTTGACGAAGTATCGCTCGCTCATGGCTCCGCTCCAGAGGCTACAGTTTGAGTGTGCGGATCGCTCTGGTGTCGCCGTACTCGTGGACGTATCCGGGCGGCGTCACGCGCCATATCGAGGCGCTTTCGGCCGAGCTCGCCGTCCACGGTCACGAACCGCGCATCCTCGCGCCGTTCGATCCCGATGACGCGCTGTCGGCGCGATTGCATCGCGGCGCGCGCCCGCAGCAGCGCGAGCCCCCGGAGAACTTCGTTGCGCTCGGTCGCACGATCGGGGTTCCCGCCAACGGCGCCGTCTCCAACCTCACCGCCACACCCCATTCCGTCTTCGCGCTGCGTCGCGAGCTGCGCCACGGCGGCTACGACGTGGCGCACATCCACGAGCCGGTCGTCCCTCTGATCGGCTGGGACGGGCTCCTCTGTGTCGAGGGCCTGCCGCTCGTGGGCACCTTCCATACCTACTCCGTCAACCCGCTCACCAACGGGATCGCGGCGCTCCCGCTCGGCGCGCGCCGGCGCATGAACCGCCTGCACGCGCGCATCGCCGTCTCCGAGGCCGCGGCCTGGACGGCCAAGCGCTTCTACG
>DASUDH010000180.1:0-18159 GCA_036275675.1 Solirubrobacteraceae bacterium
TCCGCCGGACACTGCCTGCCGTTGACCGCAGAGGGAATCCGCACGGCGCTCTATTTCGGGCTGGCGTGCGCCCGTGAGCTGCGTCCCGTGCTCGACGGCCACGCCACGCGCGAGCACGCGCTCGCCCGCTACGGCGCCTTCTCGGACTCGCACGAGCGCAAGTACCGCTGGTTGTTGAACACGCAGCGTGCGGTCGGGCGCCTCACCCCCAGCCGGGCAATCACGGTGATGGCGCGCACACTCGCCTCCGAGCGTGCCTGCGCGTGGGCGTTCAACCATTACCTGGCGATCGCCCCGCCATCGTTTGTGGGTGACGAGCCGCGCAGAGCTGTTCCACGCGCTCGAGCGTCGGCGCCGGCAGCGGCCTGACGGAGCGGGATCGGGGCTACGCGACCTCGCGCAACCGCGGGCGCGCCCGCTCGGCCCCTTTCAGCGCCAGACGACTCGCTTCGATCGCACTGGCCCAAGAGACCTCCGACAGCAGCCCTGGCGCAGCGACCATGTCGCCCACCAGGAACACCCCGTCGCCGCGATCGACCGCCGGACGATCCCGCCACGTGGAGCCGGGCGGATCCAGAGCACCCGTTCGAGCCTCCATCACCTGACGCCGTCTCCAGGTCTCCCGCTCGCGCCAGCCGGGAAACGAAGCATCGATGAGTCGCTGCAGGCGCAGCGCTGCCTCCTCTGTGCCCTCTCCAGGGCGAATCGGCATCTGCGCCTGCACGAGCTCCTCGCCGGCCGGTGCCAGCGAGGAGTCGGCGGCGCTGAAGCGCTCGATCCAACCGGCTTCGTCCATGTCCGAGACGACGAACGGGTCGCCCCGACGGCGGCGCAGACCTATGTCCAGGCACACCGTATGCCCGCTTGCCCAACGCAGCGAGTCGTCTGCGAGCAGCACTCGAGCCTGGGCTAGCTCGGTGGCGACGATGGTTGGCGCCGCGGGCAGCTCCTGCACGCGGTGGCTCGTCTCGATCTGCACGTTCAGATCACGCGCACGACGCTCCAGCGTGTCGACTAGCGCGCTCCAGCCGCCGAGCAGGTAGCGCGCCGTCGGCGGAGGGCTGAGCAGCGTCCTGATCGTGCGTGGCCAGACGAATGCCGCCGACAGCGCACCGGGGTCGTGGTGGAAGGTGTAGACGCCGGCCGCAGCGCACAGCATGGCTGCGGTGCGCTCGTCGGTGTGGTCGGCTGCCCAGCTGCGGAAGTCGAGCTCCACCGGAGCCTCGCGACCACGCAGCCTCAGCACCGAAGGGATCGCACCCAGCGGCGGCGTGCGTCGGATGTCACCGTCCCAGCGGAAGCGAACGCCGCTGAACGGGGGAGTCGCGTATGGCGGCAGCAGGTCGCGCTCGGCCAGCCACTTCCAGAACGGCCCGTCCTTATAGAGGACGTGTGGACCCTGGTTGGCCTTGTAGGGACCCTCGCTGCTGCGCGCCCTTCCACCGAGCGTCGCGTGTGCCTCGTATAGACGCACCTGTGCGTCTCCTTCGGCGCAGGCGATTGCCGCCGTAAGACCCGCGAAACCTCCGCCGACCACCGTTATCTGGCTCATCGCGATCCTCCTGGGATGCTGTGATGGCACCCACACTACATCTGCACTGGCCCTCTATACAGTTCCAGTCATGCCACGGCGCGCCGGACCAGTTGGGAACCTGGAGCTGCTCGTTGAGATCGACCGCGCCAGTGAGCTTCCGCTGCATGAGCAGATCGAGCGTTCGATCCGCGAGGACATCCGCTGCGGGCGCCTGCCCGCCGGGACGCGTCTGCCTTCCACCCGCGGCCTCGCTGGCGAGCTGGGCGTGTCTCGAGGTGTGGTGACCGAGGCCTACTGTCAGCTTGCCGCCGAGGGCTACCTGCAGAGCAGGCAGGGCACTCCGGCGAGAGTGGCAAGGACGGTGCGCGTGTCGGCCCCGCATGTCCCCGCCCGCTCGCTGCTGCCCGCCTTCGCCTACCACTTCCATCCCGGACTACCCGACCTGGCAGGCTTTCCCCGCGACCGCTGGCTGCGCTCATTGCGGGCGGCGTGGCGCGAGGCGCCATTGGGTGCTGTCGGCTACACCGATCCACGCGGCGTGCCGGAGCTGCGCGAAGCGCTCGCCGGCTACCTGGGGCGCGTTCGTGGCGCTGCCGCAGAGCCCGAGCACACGATGGTGTGCACCGGCTTTATGCAGGGCTTCTCGCTGCTGTGCCGCTGGCTGCGCGCTCATGGCGTACAACGCGTCGCGCTGGAGGACCCCGGATGGCATACACACCGTTTGATCGTCGAGCAGGCGGGCATGGAGCCGGTCCCGGTGGCGGTGGACGCCGACGGTGTGCGCGTCGCAGAGCTCGCCGCCGCGGATGTCGCCGTGGTGGTGGTGACGCCGGCCCACCAGTTCCCAACCGGGGTGGTGCTCAGCCGCGAGCGCCGCGCCGCCCTGATCGAGTGGGCTGAAGATGGCGAGCGACTGATCGTCGAGGATGACTTCGATGCGGAGTACCGCTACGACCGCGTAGCGGTGGGAGCGCTGCAGGGTCTGGCGCCCGAGCGCGTGCTCTACGTAGGCTCCGCGAGCAAGCGCCTGGCGCCGGGCATGCGCCTGGGCTGGTTGTTGATGCCCTCCTGGCTTGCGTGGCCCCTGATCTCGGCCAAGGCCATCGAGGATGGCGGCTCGGAGGCTGTGGGTCAACTCGCCCTCTGCGATTTCATCGCGCGCGGCGAGCTCGATCGTCACATGCGACGCATGCGGCTGCGTTATCAGCAGCGACGCGAGGCGCTGCTGTCGGCGCTTGCGCAGTGGTGGCCTCAGGCACGCGTCAGCGCTTCCCCCGCCGGCCTGTACGAGCTGGCGTACCTGCCCGACGGCGTAGACGAGGCCGCCCTGTTGACGGCGGCTGCTGAGCGCGGCGTCGGACTGGAGGGCCTTTCCTGGCATCGCTTTGCGCACGGTGGCCGGGCGGGCGTGCTGCTCGGCTACGGCAACCTGTCTGAGCCGGCGATCGAGCAGGGGATCCGCCTGCTTGCCGAGGCGTACGCCGAAGTGCGCCCATCCGCGAGTGGATAGGCTCAACTGGTATCAATGCTCCCCGTCGGAATGGCCCTGTACCGGGCACGACACGAGCCTTATCGTGGAGAGTTATCGTGGCAGTCAGATCAAATGGCCCTGGCCACTCATCGCGCGTGACAGCCAGCACACCGACCGCAGTGACGGTGGGCATCGGAGCGTTCGCTGCCTACCACCTTGCCCTGGCGCTCCTGATGGCCGCTGCCCCGCATACCTTCTATGCGCAGATAGGCCCTTTCGGAGCACGTAACGACCACTACATTCGAGACGTCGCCACCTACAACGCCGCGCTCGGCGTTGCGCTGCTCGTCGCGCTGCGCCACAGCTCCTGGCGCGTCCCCGTGCTTGCGCTCACCACGCTCCAGTTCGTGCTTCACAGCATCAACCACCTGGTCGACATCAACGCGACACACCCAGCCTGGAACGGATATTTCGACTTCTTCTCGCTCGCCGTCACGACCCTGCTGCTCGCATGGTTGTTGCGAATCGCGCTGGCGCAGGAGCGCGAGCCTCACGCGATTTCAGAAAGGAGCCTCGATGAGGCACGCGATCCGCCGTGAGGCAAGGACATGAGGGTCTTCCTTGCAGGTGCCACGGGAGTCATCGGACGCAGGCTCGTGCCGATGCTGCTCGCCGAGGGCCACCACGTCACGGGCATGACGCGCTCCCCGGAGAGGGCGAAGCTGCTGCGCGCCGCGGGAGCAGAGGCTGTAGTCGCCGACGCCCTGGACGGTGCAGCCGTCAATGCGGCTGTGCTCGAGGCCGAGCCGGAGGCCGTGATACACCAGCTCACCTCGTTGCCGCAAAGAATCGACCCGCGACACATCGAGCGGGACTTCGTGCTCAACGACCGTCTGCGCAGCGAGGGTACGCGACTGCTGGTCGCTGCTGCTCACACCGCCGGAGCGCGACGAATCGTGGCCCAGAGTGTCGCCTTCGCCTATGCGCCCGGCCCGCCCGGCACGCTGCACACCGAGCGCGACCCGCCGCTGCTCGAGCAGGCGCCGAAGGCGTTCAGGCGCTCCGCTCGAGCACTGTCGGATCTCGAGAGCACGGTGCTCGGCGCGGAGGGAATCGTGCTGCGCTACGGCTATTTCTATGGCCCGGGCAGCTCGATATCCCGCGCCGGCACGATGGCCGATGATCTCGCACGCCGCCGCTTGCCGATCGTCGGTCGTGGTACGGGCGTGTGGTCGTTCGTGCACGTAGACGATGCCGTCAAGGCGACAGTGATCGCGCTCGCTCATGGAGGCTCCGGCGTTTACAACATCGTGGACGACGATCCGGCGCCCGTAGCCGATTGGGTGCCCATCCTTGCCGACGCGCTCGGCGCTCCCCGTCCCCGATCGATTCCCGCTTTCGTCGCCCGCTTGATGGCGGGCAGCTATGCAGTCCTGCTGATGACCCGCGGCCAGGGCGCCTCGAACGAGCTCGCCAAGCGCGAGCTCGTCTGGCGGCCGCAGTACGCGTCGTGGCGCGAGGGGTTTCGCACGGCGCTCGGCTGAGGCGCCGGGCGCACCGCCCTAGCGCCGCACCACCAGGAGCACCCCGATCACGAGCAGCACGAGCCCGATGATGCGCCCCGCGCCGATCGGCTGCTTGGCGATCCCGAGCAGGCCGAAGCGGTCTATCACGACAGCCGCCGCAAGCTGTCCGGAGATCACGATCGCGGTGAGGCCGCTAACGCCCAGCGTACGCACCGTCAGGATCGCGACCGTCACGTAGACCGCCCCGAGCAGACCTCCGACGAGCGCCCACCACGGGGCTTTTCCAACGCTGCCAAAGCTTCCAAGGCCGCCATAGAACAACGAGGCGACCAGCGCGAGTGCGACCGTGCCCACGACGAACGAGAAGGCGGCCGCCTGCACGCTGCCGAGATCGCGGCCAAGGCGCGCGTTGACCGGCGCCTGTATCCCCACGAGCACGCCGGCGATTGCCGCGAGCACTACCGCCAGCCCGCGGGTCACAGCGAACCCGGCGGGCTGATTTGCCGCCCTCTGTTCCGCCACCAACGCGAGCCGCCAGGCAAACGCGTCACTTCGCCTCCAGCCAGTTGTGCCCGATCCCGATGTCCACGGCAAGCGGCGGTGAGTGCTCCCATACCCCGACCATTTCCCGCTCGATCAGCTCGCGTGCCGTGTCGACCTCCTCGGGCGGGCCTTCGAACAGGAGCTCGTCGTGGATCGTGAGGATCTGCTTGGTGGCGAGGCCGGCCTCGTGTAGAGCGCCATGGCAGCGCACCATCGCGAGCTTGATGATGTCGGCAGCGGTGCCTTGGATGACGGTATTGACGGCCAGGCGCTCACCCAGCGTTCGCACCTGGTAGTTGCGTGCGCGCAGCTCGGGGATCTGGCGGCGCCGGCCCCACAGCGTCTTGACGTGCCCCTCCTCCTTGGCGGCCTCGATCGTGTTGGCGATGAACCGCGCCACGCGCGAGAAACGCTCCAGATAGGCGTCGATGAACGCTTTGGCCTCCTCCAAGGGGATGTTCAAGCGGTCGGCCAGCCCGTAGTCGGACAGCCCATAGACGATCCCGTAGTTGATCATCTTGGCCTTCGAACGCATTCCAGGGTCGATCTGCTTGGGGGCCACCCCGAACACCTCTGAGGCGGTCGCGGTGTGAACGTCCTCGCCGCGCTTGAAGATCTCTTCGAGCACCGGCTCCTGCGCGGCGTGGGCGAGCACGCGCAGCTCGATCTGGGAGTAGTCGACTGAGATCAGCAGGCGCCCATCTTCTGCCTCGAAACAGCCACGGATCTCACGCCCCAGGGGCGTGCGGATGGGGACGTTCTGCATGTTAGGGTTGGTGGACGCCAGGCGTCCCGTTTGCGCCCCGGCTTGCAGGAAGGTGGTGTGGATGCGTGAGCGCTCGTCCACCTGCTCCGGCAGCACGTCCAGGTAGGTCTTGATTAGCGTCGATAGCTCGCGCCAGCGCTCGATGTGCGGCACGATCTCGTGCTCGTCGCGGATCGCCTGCAGCACGCGCGCGTCGGTGGAGAAGCCGGTCTTGCCGCGCCGCTTGCGCGACAGGCCGAGCTTGACGAACAGGATCTCTCCGAGCTGCTGGGGGGAGCCGATCGTGAACTCCTCGCCGGCGAGGTCGTAGATGCGCCCCTCGAGACCCGTTATCTCCTCGCGCACGCGCGTCGTGATCTCCTGCAGACGCTCCACGTTGAGTCGCACGCCGAGCACCTCCATCTCGCGCAGCACCGCCACGAGCGGAAGCTCGATGTCGCGCATCACGCCCTCCAGCTCGCGTTGCGCGATCTGCTCGCGCTGCCAGGCGGCAAGCGCGCTCAGGAGCAGTGCGTCACCCGCCACCGGGTCTTCGACGTTCGCGACCAGCCCGCGCTCTTCGCAGAGCTCGGCGAACGGGTAGCCACGCCGCGCCGGCTCGAGCAGGTAGGCGCCGATCAGCGTGTCGTGCACGAGCCCGGGCGGGACAACCCCGAGCGCCTTCGCATCGTGCGCCACCACGGCATGCCCCCCGCACGCCTCCACCACCTCCTGCGGGCCAGCGCAGTCGCCGACGAGCACCGTCGCGCGCGAGGCACGAGCCGCGGCCTTCCTGCCACTCGAGACGCCGGCGGGTGGCGGATCGGGGCTCACCGCGAACCGCCACGGCGAGCCCACGGCGAACAGCTCCCCTTCCGGTGCCTGTGCGGCGCGCACCGCGACGCACAACTCCTCCGGCGGCGAGCCGCTCGCCGCCTTCAGCTTCGCGATGTCGGCGGGAGCGCCGCTGCGCACGCGCCCGGCGAGCGTCACCTCGTCCGCCGAGGCGGCCTTCTCGAGCTCGGCCTCGCCGAGCGCCTCTTCAAGGCGGCGCAACGGATCGCGCAGCTCGTGGCGGCGGAACACCTCGCGCAGCCTCGAGCGGTCCGGTTCGCGCGCCGCCTCGGTCTTCAGGTCGAAATCGACCGGCAGATCGCGCTTGACGGTGGCGAGCTGCTTGGACAGGCGGGCGTCCTCGGCGTGATCGATGAGGCTCTGCTTGCGCTTGGGACCGCCGATCTCGCGCACGTGCGAGAGCACCCCCTCGAGCGAGCCGAAGCGCTGGATCAGCTCGCTCGCGGTCTTCTCGCCGATGCCCGGGATGCCGGGGATGTTGTCGGAGGTGTCGCCCTTCAGCCCGTAGAAATCGGGGATCAGCTCGGGCGGGAGGCCGTAGCGGTCGATCACCGCCTGATGGTTGTAGAGCTTCGTCTCGGTGATCCCACGGGCGGTGGCCATCACCTGTACGAAGCCCTGCTCGTCGATCAACTGGAACACGTCGCGGTCGCCCGTGACGATCGTCACCGGCACGCCCGCCGAGCGCGCCTGCTCGGCGAGCGAGGCGATTACGTCGTCGGCCTCGAAGCCGTCGAGCTTGACGTTGCGGTAGCCGAACGCCTCGACGAGCGGTTCCATCGCCGGCCACTGCGTCTTGAGCAGGTCAGGGCGCGAGCGGCGCCCGGCCTTGTAGTCTGAGAACAGCTCGGTTCGTCCCGAGCTTCCGGCGTCCCAGGCGACCATCGTCGGCTGCACGCCATAGTCGGTGACGATCTTCACGAGCATCGAAGCGAACCCGAAGATCGCGTTCGTCGGCTCGCCTGTGGAGGTCGCGATCGACTCGGGCAGCGCGAAGAAGGCCCGGTAGACGAGACTGGGACCGTCGATCAGAAACAGGCGGCGCTCCACGCGGAGCACTCTATTAGGAGCCCCACCCCCCACCTGCTCGTACGGGACCCGGGAGGTGCGGGGGGCCACGGCCCCGGAGCAAATAACATGCCGGCCGCCCGGCCACTCCCCGGCTACTCCAGGAGCTTCATCGAGTGAACGTCACCCCCAGCGCGCAGTACCGCCTGACCATTCGCGTCAAGATCGACGAGGAGCAGGGCATGCTGGGCCAGGTGACCGACGCGATCGGCGAGCAGAGCGGGATGGTCGTCGCGGTGGACCTCGTCGAGGCGGGCGCCGATCACAGCGTGCGCGACATCGTCGTGGACGCCTCCAACCGCGAACATTGGAACCGCATACTCGAGGCGATCGGGGCGCTCGCGGGGGCCGAGGTGATCGACACGACCGACCGCACGTTCCTGCTGCACGTGGGCGGCAAGATCGAACAGCGCAACAAGCACCCGCTGAAGACGAGAGACGACCTCTCGATGACCTATACGCCGGGCGTCGCGCGGGTGTGCACCGCGATCAAGGACGATCCGGACAAGGCGTTTCAGTACACGATCAAGCGCAACACCGTGGCGGTGGTGAGCGACGGCACGGCGGTGCTCGGCCTCGGGGACATCGGACCGGTGGCGGCGATGCCCGTGATGGAGGGCAAGGCGTGCCTGTTCAAGGAGTTCGCGGGCGTCGACGCGTTCCCGATCTGCCTCGACACGAGGGACACGGATGAGATCGTGCGAGCCGTGAAGCTGATCGCGCCGTCGTTCGGGGGGATCAACCTCGAGGACATCTCCGCGCCGCGCTGCTTCGCGATCGAGGAGCGCCTCAAGCGCGAACTGGACATACCGGTGTTCCACGACGACCAGCACGGCACGGCGGTGGTGGTGATGGCGGCGCTGCTCAACGCCGTGAAGCTGACGGGGCGCAGCCTCCCGGACCTGAAAGTGCTCGTGATCGGTCTCGGTGCGGCGGGGGTAGCGGTGACGAAGATCATGCTCGAGGCCGGCGTGCGCGACATCATCGGCGCCGACTCGCAGGGAGCGCTCAGCACCGAGCGCGAGGACTACCTGGATGGGACGATGAGCTCGGTGAAGCGCTGGTATGCGCAGGCCACCAACCACGAGAACCGCTCCGGAGGCCCTGGCGATGTGATCGAGGGCGCCGATCTGGTCGTCGGCCTCTCCGGCGCGCGGGCGCTGCCGGTGGAGGCACTCGCCAAGATGAACGACGACGCGATGGTGTTCGCGATGGCCAACCCGAACCCCGAGGTGGTACCCGAGGAGGCGGCGACCTACGTGCGGATCGTGGCGACGGGTCGCTCCGATTACCCGAACCAGATCAACAACGTGCTGTGCTTCCCGGGGATCTTCCGTGGAGCGCTCGACGTGCGCGCGAAAGCCATCACCGAGGAGATGAAGATGGCAGCGGCGAGGGCGATCGCGGCAATCGTCGAGGATCAGGAGCTGCGCGACGACTACATCATCCCTTCCGTGTTCAACCGCGACGTGGCCCCGGCGGTGGCCGCGGCCGTCGCCGAGCAGGCGCGCGCGAGCGGCAACGCGCTCGCCGGGCAGGAGGTCGGGTTCGCGCAGGGCACGTTTTGAGACAGGCAGTGCGTCATCCGGACGTGCCGATCGTTTCAAAACGTGCCCTCAGGGTCGATACGCTGACCGGGATGGGCGAGCAGCGAGTCCACACAAACGGCTGACGGTCGGGAAGGACCGAAAGACCGGCCATGCGAGTAACGGTCACAGGAGCGACGGGCCTGATCGGCCCACGGGTGGTGGCTTCGCTGAGAGCGCGCGGGGACGAGGTGACGGTGCTCTCGCGCGACCCGGAGCGCGCGCGGAGACGGCTCAGCGATCGGACGCGAGCGCCCGCCTCGATCGACGGTCGGCTCGGAGCGCTGCAGGCCGTTCGCTGGGACCTCTTCAGCGAACCGGCGCCGAGCGCCGCCCTGGCCGGACGCGACGCGGTGGTGCACCTGGCCGGGGAGAACGTCGCGCAACGTTGGACGACGAGCGCCAAGCGGGCGATCCGCGAGAGCCGCGTGACGGGAACGAGGCATCTCGTGCGGGGGATAGCCTCGCTCGGGGACGCCGAGCGTCCACGTGCGCTCGTGAGCGCCTCGGCGATCGGCTACTACGGCGCACGCGACGACGAGCCGATCGACGAGGAGGCACCCGCGGCCGCCGACTTCCTCGCGCAGACGTGCAGCGCCTGGGAGGCCGAGGCCGAGGCGGCCGGGCAACTCGGCGTGCGCGTCGTGAGGGTGCGCACCGGTGTCGTGCTCGACCGCCACGGCGGGGCATTGGGGAAGATGCTCATCCCGTTCAAGCTCGGTGTCGGAGGGCCTGTGGCGGGTGGGCGCCAGTACATCTCCTGGATCCACACAGACGACCTGGTGGGGATCATGCTCGCCGCGACCTGTGGCGAGCAGTGGCACGGGCCGGTGAACGCGACCGCGCCGGAGCCACAGCGCAACCGCGACTTCTCCAGGGCGCTCGGCCGTGCGTTGCACCGCCCCTCGCTGCTGCCGGTCCCCGGCGCGGCGCTCCGGCTCCTCTACGGCGAGATGGCGGAGATCGTCACGACGGGCGCGCGCGTGCTCCCCGCCAGAGCGCTTGTGCTCGGCTACGAGTTCCGTTATCCGCGGCTGGACTCGGCGCTGCGCGCCGCACTCGGCGCCGGGTGAGCGGGGGGTGATCGATGTTTGGAGCGACTGCGCCGCTGTGCTACCGCACGAGGCCCGTGGTGCCGTCGCGGTCGCCGGCCGGCCGAGACCGGGCAGTCCTCGGCCGGCGAACCACAGGCCCGTGGACGGTTCAGCGAGGTGCGTTGAACGCACGCCAGAACACGGGCGCTCCGTTTACGACCCGATCGATCCCGTAGCTCGACAAGGACGTTTCTCCGCTCGGCTCGATCGAGTAGGCGCCGAGCGACGAGTTGCGCTCGCGGGTCGCGAAGAAGCGGTCGATCACCGCCCGGCGGTCGTCGCCGCGGTCGCCCGCGGCGCGGATGGCGGCGAGCACGACGCTCATCGCCTCGTACCCGTACAGGACATACGGTCCGGAGGGCGCTGCGAAGCGGCGGCCGTATTGGGCAAGCACCCGTTGGGCCGAGGCGGGATAGAGCCGCGTGGCGAGCACCGGCGTGGCGAGGAATGTCGCGCCTTCGGCGGCCCCGAGCCGCGAGCTGAACAGCGAGCCGAGCATCGAGCTCGACGCGAGCAGCGACAGGTGGAGGGCGGCGGCATGCAGTCGACGCCAGAGCAGCGCCGCTGGGCTCGTGGCCGTGGCGCTGACGAACACCGCCTGGGCTCCGCTTTCGGCGATCTTCGCCACCTCGCCGGCGAAGTTCGAGCCGGGAGCGATCGTGATCGTGTCGTCACCCCGCACTTCGATCCCGGCCCGCCGCGCGTCCCCCGCGACGATCTGAGCGAGCGGCGCGTCGAACGGATCCTGGTCGGCGAGCACGTACAGGCGGCGCACACCGAGCCGGCGTAGGAGCGCCACCTGCGCCGCCGCCTGCACCGGGTCGCCCTGGGCGACGCGCCCGAACGTGCGCTTGGCGGTGGGATAGAAGCGTTCCGGCTCGTCCTGGCCCGCATTGAGCGAGGATGTCAAGCCGACATACGGACTGGCCGGGCTGACCTGGAGGATGCCCGCGGCGTTGATTAGCGGCAGCGAGATGGCGGTCGCGCCAGAGTCGAAGTCGCCGAGATAGGCGATCGTGGTCGGGTCCTGCGCGACGGCCTTCGCGTTGGCGGCGGTGACTCCCGGGTCCCACGCGCCGCTCGTCGGGCTGGAGTCGTCGAGCGAGACGTAGCTGACGGTGAACCGACCGACGCGTCCGCCGGCATCGGCGAGCGCGAGCTTCTCACCGCCGACTATCTGTTGGGAGATGCTCGCCGATGGACCCTGGAGGGGCAGGCCAGAGTAGACAGTCAGCTGTCCACCGACACTCTGAGCGACAGGTGAGCTCCCGACGCCTCCACAGCCGGCCAACGCCGGCGCGAAGGCGAGAGCGGCGAGGCACAGCCGGCGCGCGAGCACCAGGGGCTAGCTGCGGCGGCCCGGCAGGTAGCCGGAGAGGATCTTCAGGGAGGCGCCGACGAGGACGATCACCGTGGCGAGCATGAACGAGTCGAAGCCCTTCGCGCCGAGCGCCCAGAGCACGATCCAGATGACCAGACCGGCCGTGACGGTGAGTACCAGTCCCATTGCGCGCGGAATCCTATAACAGCTGGTCCGGGTCGAACGCCGGGTCGAGTCATCTCGACGATCCGCGGCGGGCGCGGCATTGGACACGCGGGAGACACGCGCGCCGCGAGCAGCTACGCGGAGAGGGCGGCGGTAAGCTCCGCCACGACCCGGCCGACTGCTTCAGCCGAATCGCTCGCCTCGGCGGCGGCGCGCACCAGTCGCGTACCGACTATCACGCCGTCCGCGCCGGCCCGCGCCGCCTGGAGCGCGTGCTCGGGTGTCGAGATCCCGAAGCCGAGCGCCACCGGCGCCGTGGTGCTCGCCTTCGCACGCGCCACGATCTCGGCGAAGCGCTCCGACAGCGCCGCGCGCTCGCCGGTCGTGCCGACGACCGACACTGTGTAGAGGAAGCCGCGCGCTCGCGCTCCGATCCGGGCAAGGCGCTCGGGCGTGGTCGTGGGCGCCACCAGGGGCACGAGCGCGAGACCGCGGGCATCGCACGCGGCCAGCACCTCCGGCGCCTCCTCGAGCGGCAGGTCGGGCACGATCAGGCCACTCGCGCCGGTTTGCGCAACGCGCTCGACGAACGCATCGGCACCCGGCGCGAACACCATGTTGGCGTAGCACATGAGCACCACCGGGACGCTCGGGGCGAGCGCCCGCGCGACCTCGAGCACGCCCGTGAGACTAGCGCCGGCCGCGAGCGCGCGCGTGCCGGCCGCATGGATGACCGGACCGTCGGCAAGCGGATCTGAGTAGGGCACGCCGAGCTCGAGGATGTCCGCGCCCGCGTCCACGCACGCTCCTCCGATCCGCAGCGACTCTTCGAGCGATGGGAAGCCGCCCATCAGGTAGGGCATCAGCGCGGCGCGCTTGCCGCTCGCCGCGAACGCGCCGGCGATGCGCTCGATCCCGCTCGGCGCGACCACGCTCACCGCGCCGCGTCCCCTCGAGGAAGGCCATCGCCGGATCCACTGGCGCGGCGACCGGCGACGCGAGCGTCCTGCGCGGCAGGCGGCGATCTTGTCTCCCACCAAACACGATCAGCCTGCATTCAGCACCTCGGCGAGATCCTTGTCGCCGCGCCCGGAGAGGCACACGAGGTCGAGCTCGCCGTCGGGTTGGGCGAGCGTCCAGGCGAGCGCGTGGGCGGTCTCGAGCGCCGGGATGATCCCCTCCAGGCGCGAGACCTCGCGGAACGCCGCGAGCGCTTGGCGGTCGGTGACCGCCTCGTAGCGCGCCCGTCCACTGTCGCGCAGAAAGGCGTGCTGCGGTCCCGTTCCGGGATAGTCGAGGCCCGCCGAGATCGAGTGCGCCTCGACGATCTGCCCCTCCTCGTCCTGCATCACAGCCGAAAGCGCGCCGTGCAGGACGCCTGCGCGACCTCCCACCGTCAGGGGTGCGCCGTGGCGCTCGCTGTCGATCCCCTCGCCGCCCGCCTCCACGCCGATCAACCGCACCCCCTCATCGGCGAGGAAGGCGGCGAAGATGCCGAGCGCGTTGGAGCCGCCGCCGACGCACGCGACGACGCGTGCGGGCAGACGTCGCTCGCGCTCGAGGATCTGGGCGCGCGCCTCGTCGCCGATCACGCGCTGCAGGTCGCGCACCAGCGCCGGGTAGGGTGCGGGACCGACGACCGACCCGATGATGTAGTGGGTGTCGCCGACATTCGTCACCCAGTCGCGGATCGCGGCGGAGGTCGCCTCCTTCAGCGTTCTCGCGCCCGCGTCGACGGCCTGCACGCGCGCGCCGAGCAGCTCCATGCGCTGCACGTTGGGCGCCTGGCGGCGCGTGTCTTCGGTCCCCATGTAGATCACGCACTCCAGATCGAGCAGCGCGCACACGGTGGCGGTGGCCACGCCGTGCTGGCCGGCGCCGGTCTCGGCGATGATCCTGCGCTTGCCCATGCGCTTGGCGAGCAGCGCCTGGCCGAGCGCGTTGTTGAGCTTGTGCGAGCCGGTGTGATTGAGGTCCTCGCGCTTGAGGTACACGGGCCGCCCCACCCGCTCGGAGAGGCGCTCGGCGCGGTACAGCGGCGTCGGGCGTCCGGCGAAGTCGCGCAGCAGCAGCTCGAGCTCGGCGCGGTAGGCGGGATCCTCGCGCGCGACCGTCCAAGCCTGCTCGAGCTCCGCGAGCGCGGGCATCAGCGTCTCCGGGACATACTGCCCGCCGTAGCGTCCGAAGCGGTGCTCGACGCCCGGATCGGGGGTCCTCTCGGCCGTATCGCTAGCGCTCACGCCGGCGACTCTACCGACGGCGTCCTCTCGCTGGAGGACCCGGGGGCCTGCGCCGGCTGGGCGAGCGGTGACGGCTCGATAAGAGGGGCGAACGCCGCGCGCTCCACGGCCGCGAAGAAGTCGCGCAGCCTGGTGGGGTCCTTGCGCCCGGGCGCGCTCTCGGTGCCGCTGGCCGTGTCCACCGCGAACGGGCGCACGCGCTCGATCGCTCCCATGACGTTGGAGGGATCGAGACCGCCACTCAGGATCAGCGGGATCTTCGAGCGCCGCCCGGCGAGCAGCGTCCAGTCGAACGTCTCCCCCGTCCCGCCGCGCAGTCCCTCGCTTCCCGGTGCGGCGGAGCGCGCGTCGAGCAGATGGAAGTCGGTGTGATAGCGCGCCGCGTCGCGGATGTCGCCGATGTCGGACACCTGCGACGCCTTGACCACGCGTGCGCCGGTGCGGCGTGCGGCCTCCGCGCAGAACGACGGACCCTCGTCGCCGTGGAGCTGGAGCAGCGTCAGACCGAGCTGCTCGCTCACACCGACGATCTCCTCCATGTGCGCGTTCACGAACACGCCGCACAGCTCGACCCGCCGGCGCAGGGCCGCCGCGATGCGCTGCGCCTCGGCGAGCGCGCATCTGCGCGGGCTCGGCTCGTAGAAAACCATGCCCACCGCCCACGCGCCGAGCTCGACCGCCAGCTCGGCGTCGTCGAGCCGCGTGATCCCGCAGATCTTCACCTGTGTGGACCCGTCAGATATCTGCACCCGCGTGACCGCACCGGACATGCCCTCACGGTAGCGGGCCAGCGACGCACGAAAGACGATCTGTTCAGATCGCTCGCGCCAGGCGGCGTGCCTGCCCCGCCGCGCGATGTGGGCTGGGCGCCCTACCCTTCGGGCGTGTTGGCGTGGTGCACGGAGTTGGGCCGGCCGGTGAGCGTCACTTTGAGGGTCTTGTGTTCATAGCCGCCGTTGCCGGTGGCGCGCTGCACTTCGATCGAGACCGTGTCGCCGGGTTTCTTCGCCGCGATCAGGTTGGAGAGATCGTCCGCGCTGGCGATCGACTTCCCATCGACCGCCACGACGATGTCCCCACCGACCGCCACCTTGCCGCCGGCGACCTGCACTTCGAGATTGCCGCCGCGAATGCCCGCCTTCGCGGCCGGCGTGCCGGCTTCGACGGTCTCCACGAGCGCGCCGCTCTTGACGGGCAGGTTGAGCGCCGAGAGCGAGCCGTCCACTGTGAGCGTGCTCACACCCAGATAGGCGCCGCGCACGGTACCGCCTTTCTCGAGCTGGGAGAGCTCGGCCTTGGCGGTGTTGATCGGGTTGGCGAAGCCGATCCCCACACTGCCGCCGCCGTTGCCGCCGGTCTCGATCTGCGAGTTGATCCCGATCACTTCTCCGGCGGCGTTCAGGAGCGGCCCACCCGAGTTGCCCGGGTTGATCGGCGCGTCCGTCTGCAGGACGTTGCCGATCGCGAAGCCGTTGGGCGCTTCGATCTTGCGTTGCAGAGCCGAGACCACACCTGTCGTGAGGGTTCGTTCCAGACCGAACGGATTGCCGATCGCGAGCACGGGATCGCCGACCTGCGCCTTGCTCGAATCGCCGAGCGCGAGCGGATGCAGCGTGAGGCCTTCGGTGGGAATGCGCAGCACCGCGAGATCGTTGGATGGGTCCTTGCCGACCACTTTCGCTTCGACGGTCTTGCCGTGTTCGAAGCTGACGGTCACCTTGACCGCGTTCTCCACGACATGCCAGTTGGTGAGGATCGTGCCATCGCTGCTGATCACAAAGCCGGAGCCGGTGGCCTGGCCCTGCTGCTGGCTTTCTCCGCGGAAGAATCCGAACGGCGATTCAACCTGGCGCACTATCGTCGAGGTCACATACGCGACGCCGGGGGCATCCCTCTGGTAGATCTGATGCGGCGTCAGACCGGCTCTCTGCTGTGAGACGTTCGACGGCGCGATCGGGGTGGCCGACTGCACCTCGGTGACCGTCTTTTGCGAGGCGCCGAGCCCACCCGTGGCGGCGACCACCGCGACGACGACCCCGCCGCCGAGGAGGGCCGAGACGAACGGGATGGCGAACATGCGCTTCATGTACAGCGAGGATGACGGGTTGCGATCAACGCGGACTAAAGAAGAGCAAACGGGCTTTATAAAAAGTTTGGAACCCGGTCGGAACGGCGGCGGAGCCCTGCTCGCGCCCGACCGCGACGCCGGCACGCCCCTCACCCATCCGCCCCCGCCCGAGACGAGCCGGCGCCTCCGATCGTAGCCTTGGCGGAGGAGCCCGCGAGCAACGCGGCGAGCGCGCGCTGCGGATCGGGAGCCCGCATCAGCGACTCGCCGACGAGCGCCGCCGAGACTCCCTGTCGCTCGAGCTCGCGCAGTTGCTCGGGAGCGGTGATGCCGGACTCGGACACGACCGTCGCATCCGCGGGCATCTCCTCGAGCAGCCGCGAGGTGCGCCGCACGTCGACGCTGAAGTCGCGCAGGTCGCGGTTGTTGACGCCGATCAGCCGTGCCCCGACGTGCACGGCCCGCGCCAGCTCCTGACGATCGTGCACCTCGACGAGCACGTCGAGGCCGAGCGTCGCCGCGAGCTCGTGCAGCGAGGCGAGCTCGTCCCGGTCGAGCGCCGCCGCGATCAGCAGCACGGCGTCGGCGCCCGCTGTGCGTGTCTCGTACAGCTGATAGGGATCGACGATGAAGTCCTTGCGCAGGATCGGCAATCCGCTCGCCGCGCGGGCGGCACGCAGGTCGTCGAGGGATCCTTCGAAGTTGGAGCCCTCGGTGAGCACGGACAAGGCGCTCGCACCGCCACGCTCGTAGGCGCCGACGATCGCGTCAACGTCGGCCCCCTCACGCAACGATCCCGCGGAGGGGGAGCGGCGCTTGAACTCGGCGATCACGCCGATCCCGGGAGAGGCGAGCGCTTCGTGGAAGCGCCCCCGCCCGCCGTCTGACGGCTGTCCCGGACGACCCCCGGCGGCGGCGGTGACCTGCGCTTCGAGCGTAGCCGGCGGCACGCTCCGCTTGCGCCCCTCCAGCTCCTGGCGCGTTTCGGCGACGATCCGCTGCAACACGGTCGGCCGGGCCGGCGCAGCCGATGCGGGGGACCGAGGGGACGTCATCCCGCAACCTGCTCGGGCGCGTGCCGGTGGCTCGCCTGCACGTACCGTTCGAGCGCGGAGGCCGCGCTCCCCGAGGCGATCGCCGCGCGCGCCGCTTCGACACCCGCCGCGATGCTGTCGACGGCGCCCGCCGCATAGATAGCGGCGCCCGCGTTAATCAGGACGAGATCGGCGCGTGCACCCTGCTCGCCCGCGAACACGGCATGTGTGACCTCGGCGTTCTCGAGCGGCAAGCCGCCGTCCAGCAGTGGGTCGGACGGGTCGGCGAGCTCGATCCCGACGTCTTGGGGAGCGAGCGTGTAGCGCACCAGCTCCCTCCCGTTGACCTCCACCACCTGGGTGGCCGCTGAGGTGGATACCTCGTCGAGCCCGTCCTCGCCGGCGACGACGAGCGCGCGCTGCACCCCGAGCCGCGCCAGCGCGCCGGCGATCGTCTCGAGGAAGCTCGGGTCGGCCACGCCGATCAGCTGGCGCGTGGCGCCCGCCGGGTTGGTGAGCGGCCCGAGCAGGTTGAAGATCGTGCGCACCGCGAGCTCGCGCCTGACGGGTACGACGAAGCGCGTCGCCCGATGGTGGGAGGGCGCGAACATGAAGCCGAAGCCAGCCTCCTCGATGCACTTCGCGACGCCCTGCGGGTCGAGGTCGATGCGCGCCCCGAGCGCCTCCAGCAGGTCGGCGGAGCCCGATGAGCTCGTGGCGGAGCGGTTGCCGTGCTTGGCGACCGCGCAGCCGGCGCCCGCGGCGATCAGCGCCGCCGTCGTCGAGACGTTGAACGTGCGCCTGCCGCCGCCCGTCCCGGCGGTGTCGAGCAGATCTTCGCGACCCGTGCTGACGGGCGTCGCGAGCGCGCGCATCGTGCGCGCGAGACCCGCGACCTCCTCGACGGTC
>DASUDH010000181.1:0-9984 GCA_036275675.1 Solirubrobacteraceae bacterium
GGTGTGCCCGGTCTTGCCGCCCGGCTCGGCTACAGCGTTCGCCAGCTTCAGCGGACGCTGGTGGCCGAGGTGGGCGCCGGACCGATCGCGATCGCCCGCGCGCAGCGCGCCCAGACCGCTCGTGTGCTGATCGAGACGACCACTCTCTCGATGGCCGAGATCGCGTTCGCGGCGGGATTCTCGAGCGTCAGGCAGTACAACGACACGATCCGCGCCGTGTTCGCCGTCGCTCCCACGGGATTGCGCCGCCGGGTGATGGGCTCGTCGCCCTCGACGGACAGCGCGCCGGGCGCTCTGGTGCTCAGGCTCCCGTTCCGCCGGCCGCTGTGCCCGGACAACCTGTTCGGGCATCTTGCCGCCACCGCAGTGCCCGGCGTCGAGGAGGTCCGTGAAGGCGCCTACCGGCGCACGCTGCGGTTGAGCCACGGACCGGGCATTGTCGAGCTGACCCCGACGACGGAGCATGTGCTGTGCCGCGTGATGCTCTCCGACCTGCGCGACCTTACGACGGCTATTGCGCGCTGTCGATGGCTGCTCGACCTCGATGCGGATCCGGCGGCGGTCGACGAGCTCTTCTGCTCGGATCCGGACCTTCGCCCGATCGTGGCGGAGGCGCGTGGGCGCAGGGTCCCGCGCTGCGTCGACGGCGCAGAGCTCGCCGTGCGTGCGATATTGGGACAGCAAGTCTCGACCGCCGCCGCGCGAACCTGTGCCGGACGTATCGTCGCCTGCTGCGGGGAGTCGGTGATCGACTCGCGCGGCGGGCTCACCCATCTCTTTCCGACACCCGAGGCGCTCGCGGGAGTGGAGGTCGCGCTACCTGGGAGCCGCAGGCGCAGTCTCGCCGCGCTCGTCGACGCGTTGCGTTCCGAGCGCCTGTCGCTCGACCCGGGGTGTGACCGGGTCGAGGCCCTGGCCGTCCTGTCGGGGCTTCCAGGCTTCGGACCCTGGACCACCCAGGTCATCGCCATGCGTGCTCTCGGCGATCCCGACGCGTTCCCTGCGGCCGACCTCGGGGTGCGCCGTGCAGCCGAGACGCTCGGCTTGCCCGCCACGCCGGCGGCGCTCACCGCTCGCGCGGACCGCTGGCGACCGTGGCGCGCCTATGCGGTGCAATACCTGTGGTCGGCCGTCGACCATCCGATCAACCACTGGCCGGCACGCTCGAACGGCGCTGGCCCCGTCAACATCGCCAAGGAGGCCGCGTGACACGAATTGCGACATCCCAGACCATCACAACGTCGATGGACAGTCCCATCGGGACGCTGACCCTGACCGCGGTCGACGACGTGCTGACCGGCGTGCACATGCACAACCAGCGACACGCTCCGAGGCTGCCTGCGGACTGCGAGCGCGACGACGCGGGGCTGGAGCACGTCGTCGCGCAGCTCGACGCCTACTTCGCCGGTACGCTCGCCGATTTCGATGTGCAGTTGGCGATGCACGGGACCGACTTCCAGCGCCGCGTGTGGGCGGGCCTGCGCGAGATCCCCTACGGCGAGACGATCAGCTACGGCGAGCTCGCCCGCCGGGTGGGGAGTCCCAATGCCTCTCGCGCCGTCGGACTGGCCAACGGACGCAATCCGCTTTCGATCGTCGTCCCCTGCCACCGAGTCATCGGCGCCGACGGCAGCCTCACCGGCTACGGAGGGGGCCTCGACCGCAAGGTCTGGCTGCTGGAGCACGAGACCGCCCATCGCGCGACCGTCGCGCGCACGGACAGTCGCTAGCGCGAAAGGAACGTCCGCCGGCGAGCGAAGGCGCGTCCCGGCCGCGAATCGAGGTTGCAGCCGCCGACGGGGCCGGGGTGGGGCACAGCGACTACCTAGAGTGTCGGGGATGGGGGATGCCCACGACATCGACGTTCGCTCGGCGAGCCCGCACGGTGGTCAGCCCGCGATCTCGCTCCAAGGGGTGGTCAAGCGGTACGGCTCGATCGTCGCCGTGAACGGGCTCGACCTGGAGGTCCCGCCGGGCGTGTGCTTCGGGCTGCTCGGGCCGAACGGAGCGGGGAAGTCGACGACGATGCGGATGCTCACGGCGCAGACGCTGGCCGACGAGGGCAAGCTCGCGGTGCTGGGCTATGAGCTCCCGCGGGAATCCAAGCAGGCGCGGCTGGAGATGGGGGTCGTGCCGCAGCTCGACAACCTCGACGTCGAGTTGACCTGCCGGCAGATACTCATGGTGTTCGCGCGCCTGTATCGCCTGCCGCGCAGTGAACGGGCGGCCGCGGTGCGGCGATCGCTCGAGCTGGCCAATCTCGTGCCGCGGGCGGAGACCATCGTGAGAGAGCTCTCGGGCGGAATGCGCCGGCGGCTGCTGGTGGCACGCGGGCTGATCCATCGGCCGCGGCTGGTGCTGCTCGACGAGCCGACGGTCGGGCTCGACCCGCAGATTCGCCAGGAGCTGTGGTCATTGATCGACGGGCTGCGCGCCGGCGGTGTGACGGTGCTGATGAGCACTCACTACATCGAGGAGGCCGAGCGGCTGGCGGATATCGTCGCCGTGATGTCCCACGGACGGATCGTCGCCCAGGGCGCCCCGGCCGAGCTGGTGAGAGCGCACGCGGGCGAGCAGGTTCTGGAAGTGTACGGGCCGCCGGACAGGCTGGGGGAGGTGAGCGAGCTGGTCGCCGGCAACAGCTGGTCCAGCCGCCGCAGCGGGCCGGCGGTGGCGATCATGCGCGCGGAGTCGCTCGACGGGAGCGCTCCCGAGGGCGTGCGCCGTCAAGCCAACCTGGAGGATGCGTTCGTCGCGCTGACCGGGGAGGACATCGAGTGAGCGCCCGCGCGTGGAATGCGCCGGTGGGCGCCCCCCATGGCCGGGGACAGGCGAGCGGCGCTCGCCGTGTGCACAGGCTGGAACCGGCGGCGCTGGCCGGGGTGATGAGCCGCGACGTGGCGATCTTCG
This sequence comes from Solirubrobacteraceae bacterium, assembly GCA_036275675.1. Classification (GTDB taxonomy): domain Bacteria; phylum Actinomycetota; class Thermoleophilia; order Solirubrobacterales; family Solirubrobacteraceae; genus Palsa-744. Next base: position 2,911 of record DASUDH010000181.1, read on the forward strand.
GGCGCTACTGGAAGGCGACGACGTTCTCCTCGGTGGTGCAGCCGACGATCTATCTGCTCGCTTTCGGATTCGGATTCCGCTCGCTGGTGTCGCACGTGGGGCATCTGGAATACGTGCCGTATGTGGCGACGGGAGTGGTTGCTACGGCGGTGCTGTTCTCGTCAGCGTTCCCGGGCATGTTCAACACCTTCGTCCGCTGGCAGTTCCAGCGCACCTATGACGCAATGCTGGCGGCTCCGGTCGACGTGGAGGAGCTGATCACTGCTGAGGTGCTGTGGATCTCGCTGCGCGCGGGGGTGTACGGGCTTGCGCCGCTGGTGGTTGGCATGGCATTCGGACTACAGCCCGAGGCGGGGATGCTGCTGGTGCCGCTGATCGGCTTCGTCACCGGGTTCGGCTTCGCCGCCTTCGGGGTGCTGATCGCCGCCGTGGCCAAGACGATCGACAACTTCAACTACCTAACGAGTGCGGTGCTGACGCCGATGTTCCTCTTTTCCGGTACGTTCTTCCCGGTCTCCAAGCTGCCCGACGGCATTCGCACGATCGCGCAGATCAACCCGCTCTACCACTGCGTTCAGCTTGTCCGCGACGCTTCGCTCGGCGGCCTCGGGTCGGCCGACCTCGGGCATGCGGCCGTCCTGATCGCGTTCGCCCTGGTCATGTGGCGGCTTGCGATCTGGCGGATCGGCAAGCGGCTGATCGACTGACACGTGGCACGGCGAGCGACCACCGATGCCCAGGCGGCGATCGTGCGGCGGGTGCGAGCGATTCCCCCGGGCTACGTGCGCACCTACGGCGACGTCTCGCCGGGCGCCCCGCGACTGGCGGGCTACGTGCTCAGCCGCACCGATGCGCACGATGCCCCGTGGCATCGCGTGGTCCGGGCCGACGGGTCGCTCGCAAAGGGAGCCCGCCAGAGGCGCCTGCTCGAAGCCGAGGCAGTCCCCTTCCGTGGCGAGCGGGTTGTGCTGTCGAGCGCACGACTCGATGATCTCGACGCGGCGTCTTACCCGGTTGGGCGTGACGGGCTTCGTCCTGTTGGGTAGTTGTTGCGCTAGGTTTCCGTTGATTCAAACACAGGCAAGGGAGGCATCCGATGCACGCAGTCCTGATCGAGGTCGATACGAGTGGACAGTCTGATCGAGAGGCCGGGCTTAAATATTTGCGAGAGGAGATCGTGCCCGGTGTCAGCCGTGCGCCCGGGTTCCAGGCCGGGTACTGGCTGAGGCCACTCGAGGACGCCAAGGGAACATCGTTGGTGCTGTTCGACACGGGGGAGAACGCTGAGGCGGCTTCGCAGGCGCTCAGCGTGGGAAGCAGCCCGGCGCCGGGGGTGACGGTGACGCGCAGGGAGGTGCGCGAGGTCGTCGCCTCGGCTTGACCGAGAGCCAGTGGGCTTCGTCTTCGGGCGCGAAGCTCACGTGTGTCCGGCGCCGCGTTTCGTAGCGGCGCGTGGCGCGATGTCCGCGTAGTGCTCCGAGCAAGCGACACGCGCCTCCGCTGGCTCCGTGCCGCTGCTACATGGAGCTAGTCGGGCTCGAACCGACGACCTCTTGCATGCCATGCAAGCGCTCTCCCAGCTGAGCTATAGCCCCGAGTCTTCGATCAATCGTATAACGCTCGGCGCCGAGGGGTGGTGTCTCACCCTCGCGGGATGAACTCGGGCACGTCCAGGTCTGTATCGGGCCCGTCGTGCGCGGCACGGCGCGGGCGGGGGAGACCAGTGTCACGGCTCGTCTTACCGGAGGAGCCGCCCTCCGGAGCCGCCTGATCCAGGTGCGCCGTCATGCTGCCGTGGGTGAGGCGCACGTCGCGCAGCAGGCGCTCCGCGTTGGTGCGCAGCGACGCGGACAGGTCGCGCAGGTTGTGCGACACCTCGGTGCCGTCGCGGAGCACTTCACGTGCGATCGCATGAGCCTCGCTCACGATCTCGCGCGCGTCGGCGCGCGCCTTTGCACGCATCTCGCTCGCCTTCTCCTGCGCCTCGGCCCGTTGTGCGGCCTGCTGTCGCTCCCCGGCTGCGAGCGTCTGCTCGACCTGCTCCCGCGCGCACGTGAGCAACCGGGCTGACTCTTCGCGGGCGCCGACGAGGATTTGCTCGGCCTCCCGCTGCGCGTCCTCGAGCAGGCGCCTCGCCTCCTGCTGGGCTGTCGTCGCCTCCTCTGCCGCCCGCTCACGCGTCTGCGCCAGAATGCGCTCCGCCTGTTCGCGGGCCTGTGCGAGTGTCCCCTCGGCCTGCTCGTGTGCGATCGCGCGCAGTCGCTCTGCCTCGCGCATCCGCTCCCCTGCCCGCGCGTGCGTGTCTCCGACGTCGGTGAGCGCCTCGTTGCGGGCCTGCTCGGCGCCGGTCCTCGCCTCGGTCAGGATCTCCGCCGCCTCCTCCTCGGCGGCCTGCACGCGGTTGGCGGCGGCCCTGTCGGCCTCTGCGATCCGCTCGGCGGCTCGCTCCTCGGCCTGCTCGCGCAACCGTCGTGCGGCGCGCTCTGCGGCATCGACGATGCTCTTCACGCGCGCTGACGTGTCGCCAAGCTCCATGCCCGCATGGTAGGGGCTCGCCTCGCTCACGGGCTCGCACAGAGCTGCGTATTCCTTCGCGCGCCGGCGCCCGTCTCGCCCTGCGAGCGTATGCTCTGCCGCTTGTCGATCCCCGCCAGAGCCGCTCGGGCTACGACCGCTGTCGCCGTCCTCGCCGCGGTCGTGCTCGGCTTTGCCGCGGCCCCGAGCGTCGCCGCCCGCGTGGCGCCTGCGTGCGTGCCCTCCACCCTCAACGGTTCCGCTGCGCTTGCCGGTGGCGCCGTCACAGTCTCGCCTGCGCCCGACACAAGGGACGCCTCCTACCTGACCCAGGTCAGCTTCCTCGGCGTCCCGGCAGCAGACATCGCCGACGTAGCCGTCGTCGGCTCCCGCAGCGGCGCCCATTCCGGCCGGCTTGCCGCCTACTCCCAGGGCGACGGAATGAGCTTTCTGCCTAGCAAGCCGTTCGCCCAGGGGGAGCTCGTGACCGTGCACGCCGCTCTGCGCGAGGGGGCCGGCTCGACCCCCTTCGCCTGGCGCTTCACGGTCGCCGGTCTCGACGCCGCCAGCCATTCGCTCGAGACGCCGCCGGGACCGCCACCGCCGGCGAGCTCGAGGGAATTCCAGCGCTTCGTCTCACGCCCGGACCTCAAGCCGCCTGCCGTCAAGGTGACCACGAGCTCGGGCTCACAGGCGCCCGGCGACGTCTTCCTCGCGCCCTACGCCGGACCCGGCCAATACGGGCCCATGATCCTCGACGGCGCCGGCAAGCTCGTCTGGTTCAAGGTCGTCCCGGCCGGCGCCAGGGCAGCAGACCTGCGCGCTCAGGAATACGGTGGCCGGCCGGTCTTGACCTGGTGGCAGGACCCGCTCGTCGCCGCCGGCCGGCGCGACGCCGGGGTCGTGATCGCCGACAGCTCCTACAAAGACATCGCGATCGTCCGCGCCGGCAACGGCTACCAGCCGGATCTGCACGCATTCGAAATCACACCGCAGGGCACGGCGCTGTTCACGGTCTACGATGCCGTCCGCTGCAACCTGAGCACCTACGGAGGTCCGGCCGATGGCGCCGTGGCCGACACGCTCGTGCAGGAGATCGACCTGAAGACGGGCCTTGTCCGCTTCGAGTGGCACAGCCTCGACCACGTCGCGCTCGCTGACTCCTACATGCCCGTCAGGCACGGCGGCACCCCGACCTCGCCGTGGGACTACTTTCACATCAACGCGATCTCACAACAGGGCGGGGACCTGCTCGTCGACGCTCGCAATACATGGGCCGCCTACGACGTCGACCACCGCAGCGGCCAGATCGCCTGGCGTCTCGGCGGCAAGCATTCGAGCTTCGCGATGGCGCCGGGCGCGAGCCCCGCCTGGCAGCACGACGTCCGCGAGCTGCCGGACGGGACGATCTCGTTCTTCGACAACGGTGGGACGCCGAAGGTGCACGCGCAGTCGCGCGCGATAGTCCTGCGGCTCGACTCGCACAACATGACAGCCACGCTCGTCTCGAGCTTCGTCCACTCGACTCCCCTGCTGGCTCCAAGCCAGGGAGACTTCCAGCCGCTCGCGGGCGGCGACTGGCTCGTCGGCTGGGGTCAGGCGCCCTACTTCTCAGAGCTCGCCCCCGGCGGCCAGATCCTGTTCGACGCCCATCTCCCGGCTGCCTACCAGTCCTACACGGTGTTCAAGTTCCCCTGGTCTGGCGATCCCGCGCAGCCACCGCAGGTCGCGGTGCGCTCCCGCCCCCACGGGGCCGTCGTCTACGCAAGCTGGAATGGAGCCACCGCCGTGGCACAGTGGCGCGTGCTCGCCGGCGCGAGCCAGCGCGCGCTCGCGCCGCTCGCCGTGGCGCGGCGGAGCGGCTTCGAGACGGCGATCGCGATCCCCACCGCCCCGCGCTACCTCGCCGTGCAGGCGCTCGGCGCCCAGGGACAGGCGCTCGGCGCCTCGGCTACCATCCGATTTTGAGTCTTCGCCCGACGCAGACCGTCGGAACGCCCCCAAATCAAAACCCAACCACGAGAGGCGGGCACAGATGGACATCGCGATACTCATCTACGACCGTTTCACCGCTCTCGACGCGATCGGTCCGTACGAGGTCCTGAGTCGCCTACCCGACGCGCGGGTGACGTTCGTCGCCGAGCAGGTCGAGCCGAAGCGCACCGACACCGGTCAGCTCGCGCTGCTCGCCGACGCCACGCTCGACGAGCTCGCGCATCCCGAGATCGTGGTCGTCCCGGGCGGACCGGGACAGGCGAGCCTGATGGACGACGGTCCACTCCACGAGTGGTTGCGCGCGGCCCACGGGACGTCGACCTGGACGACCTCAGTGTGCACGGGCTCGCTGATCCTCGCCGCCGCCGGTCTGCTGACGGGCGTGCGCGCCACCAGCCACTGGCTGGCGCTGGAGGAGCTCGGCAGTCTCGGCGCTGAGCCGACGCCCGAGCGGGTCGTGTTCGACGGCAAGATCGTTACCGCGGCCGGCGTCTCGGCGGGTATAGACATGGCCCTCACACTGGCTGCGCGCGTCGCCGGCGATCAGTTCGCACAGACGGTTCAACTCGGTATCGAGTACGACCCGCAGCCGCCCTTCGACGCCGGCTCGCCGCAGAGGGCTCCAGCCGGGATCGTCGACGCGGTACGCGCTGCCGCCCGCTTCGAGCAGGTCACGTGACCTCGCGCCGCCTGCCCGGTCGTGGCGCTCCCAGGCGGGGCACGGCGGTCGTGAACTGCGGATAAACCGCGTTGACAGCACGCCGTAGGCGTGATCGAATCGCGCTAACGACCAGATGGGAGGACGTATGCCGCTGACGATGGGAATGCGTATCACTGTCGATCCGCAACGGTTCGAGCAGGTCGCACACGAAGAGAAAGAGCTGCTCGACTCGATCGCCGAGCGCGCCAAGCAGGCGGGCGCCATCCACCACCAGTTCTTCGCAGGCGACGGCGAGGTGCTCGTCGTCGACGAGTGGCCCGACGAAGCCAGCTTCCTGGGTTTCTTCGAGGCGGCCGGACCGGACATCGGCTCGCTGATGAGCAAAGCCGGCGTCACGAATGAGCCCCAGCCGCTCTTCTGGCGAGCGCTCGACACCTCTGACAAGTTCTAGGTGAGTTGCCCATGGACTTAGTGAACGTCTGAGGGGCTGTCCGACCCCGACGGAAGGTGCGGGCCACTGACGTCTCAGAGGAGGTCCGGGGACGACCGCTAACCTGCGCTGTCCGATGAGTGAGCGCCGGTATGACCCACAGGAGATAGAGCCCCGCTGGCAGGCGGTGTGGGAGCAGGAGCGCACCTGGGAGGTCTCAAACGAGCCCGTCCCCGGGGAGAGCGAGGACGCCAGCTCCTATGTGCTCGAGATGCTCCCCTACCCGAGCGGCGAGCCTCACATCGGTCACCTGAAGAAATACGCGGTCGGCGATGCCATCGCCCACTTCCACCGGCGCACAGGCCACCGCGTGTTGCACCCGATGGGCTATGACGCCTTCGGACTGCCCGCCGAGAACCATGCGATCAAGACGGGTGTCCACCCGCGCGACTCCACCGCGGAGTCGATCGCCTCCTTCCAGCGCCAGTTCCGCTCATGGGGGATCTCGATCGACTGGTCGCGCGAGTTCGGCACGCACGAACCCAGCTACTACCGCTGGACGCAGTGGATCTTCCTCGAGCTCTTGGAGGCGGGGCTCGCCTACCGCCGGGAGGCGGTCGTCAAGTGGTGTCCCAACGACCAGACCGTGCTCGCCAACGAGCAGGTCGTGGACGGCTGCTGCGAGCGCTGCGGGGCGGTGGTCGAAGTCAAGCAGCTCGAGCAGTGGTTCTTGCGCATCACCGACTACGCCGAGCGGCTGCTCGGCGACCTCGACGCGATCGACTGGCCCGAGCACGTGAAGACGATGCAGCGCAACTGGATCGGGCGCTCGGAGGGCGCCGAGGTGACCTTCCGCTGCGAGGAGCTCTCCATCGACTACCCCGTGTTCACCACTCGTCCCGACACGCTCTTCGGGGCCACCTTCTTCGTGATGGCTCCCGAGCACCCCGATGTGCTGCGACTCGTAGAGGGCGCCCCCCAGGAGCAGGCGGTGCGCGACTACGTCAACCACGCGCTCACGGAGTCCGGCGAGGAGCGCGGCTCGCTGGAGAAGCCGAAGACGGGAGTGGCGCTCGGGCGCACCGTCGTCAATCCCGTCAACGGCGAGCAGATCCCGATGTACGTCGCCGACTACGTGCTCATGGAGTACGGCACAGGGGCGATCATGGCGGTGCCCGGCCACGACGAGCGCGACTACGCATTCGCGCGCGCCTATGACCTGCCGATCCGTCGTGTCATCGAAGGCGCCCCGCCCGACGGGGGGGATACCCTCTCGGGCGCCCCCCATGATGGGGGGCAGGCAGGCGAGCAGGGCCTGCCGTACACCGGCGACGGGCCGCTCGTAAACAGCCACCCCGACTTCGACGGCATGGGCAACCGCGAGGCCCTGCGCGCGATCGTGCAGTGGCTCGACCGCGAAGGCAAGGGCCACGCGTCGGTCAACTACCGCCTGCGCGACTGGCTCGTCTCGCGC
>DASUDH010000182.1:0-3194 GCA_036275675.1 Solirubrobacteraceae bacterium
CGGCGGGCGGCGACGTCGGCTGGGGGCTTCTCGTCCTCCCCGGGCAGCGGCGGCACAAGCAGCGCCGCCGCGGTCTCCGGCGCGCTGTTAGGAGCGGGAGCGGGCGCGATCCCCTCGCGAGCTTGCTGGAGCGCGCCGATGAACTCGTCGGCGCTTGCAAAGCGGGCCGACGGATCCTTCGCGAGCGCTCGCATCACAACCGCGTCGAGCGCCGGCCCCACCTCCGGATTGCGCTCGCTCGGCGGAGTCGGCTCGACCGAGACCTGCTTGAGCGCGACCGTCACCGCAGACTCACCCTCGAACGGCACGCTGCCGGTGAGCAGCTCGTACAGCACCACACCCACCGCGTACAGGTCTGAGGTCTCTCTGACCGCGTGGCCCTGGGCCTGCTCGGGCGAGAGGTACTGCGCGGTGCCCATGATCGAGCCGGTCATCGTCATGTCGGACGCCCCCGCCCGTGCGATTCCGAAGTCGGTGACCTTCGCCCTGCCCTCCTCGTCGAGGATCACGTTGTGGGGCTTGATGTCGCGATGGATGATCCCGCGCTTGTGAGCGAACCTCGTGGCGAGCAATATCTGCACGACGATGTCTGTCGCGTCCTGCGGCGAGAGCGGGCCGTGTTCGCGCACCACCGCCTTCAGCGAGCGGCCCGGCAGGTACTCCATCGCGATGTAGTAGGTGCCATCCCACTCGCCCCGGTCGAACACCGCGACCACGTTCGGGTGCGACAGGCCCGCGGCGCTCGATGCCTCGCGGCGGAAGCGCTCGACGAACTCCTGGTCCTCGGCGAAGCGGTGGTGGAGCAGCTTGAGCGCCACCTGCCGTCCCAGCAGCGTGTCGTGCGCGAGATAAACGTCGGCCATCCCGCCCGAGCCCAGGCGCGCCGACACGCGGTAGCGCCCGTCGATGACCGTGCCCGTCTCAACCATGCCGGGGGCCCTCGCGTCGATGCCTGGACCCCTCGCGTCGGTCCGACCTGCTCGTGCGGTCAACCATGCTCATACCCTTCGCATCGGCCCCCGTTTTTCCTCGGGTCAACCATGCAGCAGCACTTCCATGACCTGCTTGGCCACCGGCGCGGCGAACGCCGCGCCGAAGCCGGGAACCCCCTTGAGCGTCACCGCAACCGCGACGGTCGGGTCCTGGGCCGGCGCGAACGCGATGAACCACACGTTGTTGATCGCCGTCCCGATCTGGGTCTCCGCGGTACCGGTCTTGCCCGCCACCTGCACCCCCGGGATCTGAGCACTCGTGCCCGTGCCTTCGTTGACCACCGCTTCCATCATCTTGGTGAGCGCCGCCGCGGTCGGGGGCTTCATCACGACCGATTGCGCTTTCGGTGCGATGCGCTGTACGACGCGTCCGTCGGGTTCGACGATCGCCGAGGCCAGGTGGGGGGTCATCAGCGTGCCGCGGTTGGCAACCGCCGCGGCCACCTCTGCCATCTGCAGGGGCGTCACCTGGAGCTTGTCCTGGCCGATGCCCATGCGACCCACATCGACGTATGCGCTGGTCGGCGCGAGCAACCTGCCATTGCGATACTCGCCGCTCGAGGACATCTGCTCGGCGGGGTAGTCGAGCTTCGGCTTGCGATCGAAGCCGAAGCGGCTCATGTAACGCGCCATCGTCTGCTTGCCGAGGCGCTCGGCAACCTGGGCATACACGGTGTTCACCGACTTCGCGAGCGCTTCGGTGAGCGTGATCTGCCCGAGGTTCTCGTTGTTGTCGTTTTTCAGCGGCACTCCCGAGATCGGCACTTCGTTGCGTCCACTCACCGTCGATTCCGGCGTGAACTGGCCCGAGTCGATCGCCGCCGTCGCCGTCACCACCTTGAACGTCGAACCGGGCGCATAGCCGAACTGGGTGGTGCGGTTCACGAGCGGCGAGCGCGGGTCGCGCGTGAGGCGTTCGAACGAGGTCGGCGAGCTGAGCGTGTTCGCGTCGTAGCTGGGCGTGGACGCCATCACCTCGACCGCCCCTGTCCTCGGCTGGAGCGCCACCACTGCCCCTTCGTGTTCCCCGAGCGCCGCTATCGCCGCGCGCTGGGCGGCCGGCCGTAGCGTGGTGAGCACCGTGTCCCCCTGACGCTTGCGACCCTGGAGCTCGTCGAGGATGCTCTGCACGCTCGTGCCGAGGAGACCGTCGAGGGCGGCGCTGCGATAGCGCTCCGTGCCAGCCTGGCCGAGAGTGATGTAGGAATAGCCAACCGCGTGCGTGAACTCCGCGCCGGTCGGATAGCTGCGCGTGAACGTCCCTTCGGGACCGCGCACGCTGCGCGCCAGCACCGTGCCGTCGGCCGCCACGATCTCCCCGCGGGCGATCCGCTGCTGTTGGAGCACCCCGCGCTTGTTCAGCGCGCTCGAGCGCAGCGAGGACGCTTCGAAGACCGTCCAGCGCGAGGTGAACGCGATCAGGAGGGCGAACAGAACGACCACGAGGCCATACAGGCGGACGATCGGGCGGTTCACGGCGCGCTCAACCGCCCGAGCTCCAGCTGGCGCATCAGGTCGGCCGCGTCGCGTTCTGAGCGCAGCGAATGGTCGAGCAGCGCCTGGCGGCGGGTCGTCGGCAGCGACGATGCGCTCACGCCCGAGACATAGTCGCCGGTATACAGCTCGATCCCGGCCGGGAGCTCATACGGGATGCCCCGGAACATCGTCACGAGGCCACGCTGGTTGGTGCCGATGAAGTAGACCGACTGCAACGCCAGGTAGGCACCCGCCGCGAGCATCCCCACGACGACCAATGCCCCCACCGGCGCGCGCAGCCTGCGCAGGCGTCCGCGCAGGCGGGCGCCCTTCGACGATTGCGGCGTCTGCTCAGCGCGGCGCGGACGGCGCGGCGTGACGGGCCGGCCACTCGCCGGCGTCGGCGAAGCCGCCGAGGCGCCTGACAGACCGCCCGGCGCCGCTCGCTCGCTGGCCGGCGCCCCAAACCGATCGCCGGGGGCGGCCACGCTCCCGGCCGGAGCGGCGCTCGCGATCGTCGTGTGGCCGTCGTACCCAGGCTCTGCCCCTGCGAGGATCTCCTCGAGGCGAAACAGCACGACCGTGATGTTGTCCTTGCCGCCCGCGGCATTGGCGGCCACGATCAGCGCCTCGCCGGCGTCGCGCAGGCGCTCGTGAGAGCCCAGCAGATCGAGCAGGTCGTCCTCTCCCAACATCGTGGTGAGACCATCGCTGCACAGCAGATAC
>DASUDH010000183.1:0-10316 GCA_036275675.1 Solirubrobacteraceae bacterium
CGTCCGTCCCCACCGCACAGGTCTCACCGTCCTGCCAAAGCAGCCCCTCGCCATCCAATACGAAGAAGATCTCCTCGTCCGCGCCGTGCTCGTGCGCCGGCGTGGAGAAGTGTCCCTCCGCGATCTCGATGCGACGCAAGCCCACCGTGCGCGAGCCGACTTCGCGTCCGAGATCGCGCCATACGCCCTCGATGTGGCCGACCGCGAGCTCGCGCGAACGACTCTCGTACAGATTGGCCACCTTCACGGCGCCACCGTATCAGGCGATCTGACCGCCTCGATCTCCGAGATACATCCGAGCAAGTCGAAGCTGTCATCGTGACGGCAACGGCCATGAGAGGAAGGCGATCGCGCAGCATGCGCAGACCGGCAGTGAGGCGCTCGCCGCGCTAGGCTTGTGCCCACTGCCAGCCGAGTGGACGGAGTCCTCGCCGTGAAGAACATGCTGCGCAAGCGCCGGATCGTGAGCGAGCTTCCCGCGGGTCCGAAGGCGCCCGCGGCCTGGCAGACGATCTCCACCTGGACCAGGCCCACCGTCTCGCTCGACCGCGCTCGCAAGCGCTATGGCAAGCGCTTCACCATCCGCCTGCTGGGCCAGCCGCCGTTCGTGATCCTGTCGGATCCCGACGACATCAAGGAGGTGTTCCAGGCGCCACCCGACGTGCTCCACCCGGGCGAGGGGGCGCGCATCCTCGAGCCGATCGTCGGCCCCAACTCGGTGATCCTGCTCGACGAGGCGCCCCACCTGCGCCAGCGCAAGCTGCTGCTGCCGGCCTTCCACGGAGACAGCATGCAGAGCCTCGCCGAGCTGATGCGCGAGCTGGCCGAGCGCGAGATCGCCGGCTGGCCGCGCGAGCGGGCGATCTCCCTGCACCCGCGGCTCCAGCGACTCACGCTCGAGATCGTGCTGCGCGCCGTGTTCGGGCTCGAACGGGGCGCTCAGCTGGATCGTCTGCGCGAGCTGCTCACCGACATACTCGCGTTCGCCGAGAGCCCGCTGTCGCTGCTTCCGTTTGCCCAGCGCATGCTCGCCGGCCGCGGAGCGGTGGGGCGCCTGGAACGGCTCGGCGAGGAGGCAGACCGGCTGATCTTCGAGCTGATCGACGAGCGCCGACGCGAAGACGAGGGCGGCTCGGACGTGCTCACCCTGCTCCTCTCGGCACAGCACGAGGACGGCTCGGCGATGAGCCCCGCCGAGTTGCGCGACGAGCTGGTTACAGCGCTCGTGGCCGGTCACGAGACGACGGCCTCGCAGCTCGCCTGGGGCTTCGAGCAGCTCGCGCGCGAGCCCCGGGTGCTCGAGCGGCTCGCCGGCGAGCTGGCGAGCGACCCCGACGATGCCTATCTCACTGCCACGATCCACGAGATCATGCGCCGCCGTCCGGTACTCATTAACGCCGAGCCGCGCCTGGTCAAGCAACCCGTGCGAGTCGGTGGCGTCAGCTACCCGCCGGGCGTCGTGCTGATCGCCAATGCCCACCTTGTCCACCACGACCCCAGCATCTACCCGGACCCCTACGCCTTCCGCCCTGAGCGATTCCTCGAGCGGGCGCCCGGCACCTACACGTGGCTGCCCTTCGGGGGCGGCCGGCGACGCTGTCTCGGCGCGAGCTTCGCGATGCTCGAGATGAAGATCGTGCTGCGGGCCGTGATCGAGCAGAACCTGGTGCTCCCCGCCGGCGACCGGCCCGAGACGGCGCGCCGGCGCAGCATCACCATCAGCCCGTCGCGTGGCTGCGAAGTCGTGTTGCGTGCGCGCGAGAGCCAGCTGGCGCAGCGCGCGAACGTTGAGCTCGTGCCGGCAACCGCCTGAGGGCCGCGGGCTACGGTGGGCCTTGCGCGCGAGCCCGCCGCGCAGACGCCACACAAGCGTCCGCCCACGCCGCGGGGCGCTCAGCGATTTGGCGCGCCGCCGGGCGCCGCCCGGTGCCTGACGCGATCGCGCATCTCGGCGAAGCGCAATGCCTCGTACAGGATCAGGGCGCCGAGCGCTCCGGCGAGGATGGCGAGCGTGGCAAGCGAGGAGATCCCGAGCGCGTCCGTCACCGGCACGAGCACGACGAGCACGAGAACGAACACGAGGTCGAAGAACAGCTCGAGCGGCGTGACCCGCTCGCCTTCGCGCATAACGGCCGCCAGGCGCGGGACGTGCCTTTCGGAGAGCGTGCTCACACGCCCATCTTCGCAAGCCCTGGGTCGTACGCTCGAGGAGGGACCCCGCGGGCGTTACTCGCCCAGCTTCATCGAGCTGGTGTCGTGATCCGGAGCAGGCACTACGCGACGGACGGCGAAGCATTAAGGATGCAGGGGACCGAGTGCGCACAAATATCGCGCTGGTTGCGGGAACCGATCGACGACAGATCGCGATTAGCGCTGGACATCCATCCAGGAGACCTGCGAGGCTAGCCGTCAGGGGAAACTGCGAAAGGGGGCTTTCAGCAGTGGATTCGCCGACAATCATCCTTGCTGCGGCAGTGGGGGCCGTGGGCTGCTCGGCGCTGCTCGCGATCGCGCTCGGGCGGGTGGCGTCGCACGCCGAGCACACATCCGAGCTGTTGTTGCTGGACGCCACCCTCGAGGCGCTAGGGGTGTGGAGCGCGCAACAGCGCAGAGCCGCCGGGGAGTGGCTGCCGGGAGCGGACCGGCCGCGGGAGCGGATAGTCGGCTCTCGCGTCAGCTACGCCGGGACGGCCGGATTGGCAGCGGCCCACGAGACGATCTCGCGGGAGCCGTCGATCACGCTGCCGTCGTCGAGAACGAGCGTCGGCACCATGCGGTTGCCGGTCAAACGCTCGACTTCCTGACGGCCGCTCGTCATGTTGAAGATCTTCGGCAGCACCCCGAGGCCGTAGGACTTAACGATCTCTGGATCGTGGCCCGCGCGACGCAGGGCGTCGTACGCGTTCCTGCACGGATGCCCTCCCGGGCGCGGCGACTTGAAAAGTCCGTAGCAGATGTAAAGCTTCATGCGGCTCTCCTACCGTACGCTCAGCTTGCCTTCCATGCCCGCCTGCCGATGTCCCGGGACGGAGCAGTAGAGCGTGTAGGTCCCGGGCTTCAGATTCAGCGTCAGCGTCTTCGTGCCTCCCTGAAACGTCGGCGTGGCGCCGACCACCGTGGCGCCCTGGGCGACGGTGAGGTTGTGTTCCAGCGACGAGGCGTTCGCGAAGCTGATCGTCACCCGACCAGCGGTCGCCGTCAGGCGCTTGGCGGTGAACCGCAGCTGCCCTTCAGGGTCGGCTGCCTCCTGCAGCGACGAGGTCGCGGACCCCGACGCGGCTTCGCGGCCTTCCTGTGCAGCGGGCGCTGCCGTCGCCTTGCCGGCCTCCCCGCCTGAGGTCACCACCGCCATCGACACGGTCAAGACGACGAGCATCGCCGAGATGCCCATCACGGCGCGCTCGGCCACGGCGGTGCGCGGGAAGTTCGCGATCCGCAGACCGAGGCCGAGCGAGACGATCAGCGCCCACGCCACCAGCAATCCGCCCGCGACGTAGAACGGCGTCTTGCTCTTCTCGGCCGCCAGGAGCGGGGCGAAGTGGGCGATCACTGCGTGCATACAGCGCGCGAGAGTAACGCATACGTCGTACGCCCGTCCGTGGCGGATCGGCGCCCGGCGGGTCGCAGTCCTTCGGGTGGACCCCCAAGCGGCAGTTCCTCGCATATGCTCTCCGGCGCGATGACCGATGCGGTGCGCACCCCGGACGAGTTGCTTGCGGGACTGCCCGACTTCCCGTTCCAGGCACGCTATCGCGAGCACGACGGCCTGCGTCTGGCCCACATCGACGAGGGCGCGGGCGCACCCGTGGTCTTTATGCACGGTGAGCCGACCTGGTCGTTCCTGTGGCGCAAGGTGATCGTGCCCGTGCGCGACGCAGGCTTTCGCTGCATCGCACCGGACCTACCCGGCTTCGGGCGCTCAGACAAGCCGATCGACATCGACTGGTACTCGTATGACCGCCACGTCGCGGCGATCGCCCCGCTGATCGAAGAGCTCGATCTGCGCGACGCCACGATGGTGGTGCACGACTGGGGTGGCCCGATCGGGTTGCGCCTCGCCGTCGAGCACCCCGACCGTTTCGACCGGCTCGTGATCCTCGACACAGGCCTATTCACCGGCCGTCAGCGCATGACCGACGCCTGGACCGCGTTTCGCGACTTCGTCGAGCGCACCGAGGACCTGCCCGTCGGCTTCCTCGTGCGCGGCGCCTGCAAGAACGACCCGGGCGACGATGTGATCGACGCCTACGAAGCCCCGTTCCCGAGTGTCGCCTCGAAGGCCGGCGCGCGCGCCTTCCCGCTGATGATCCCCCGCGCGCCCGACGCTCCGGGCGCCGCCGCAGGCCAGCGCGTGCTCGACGCGCTGGGGCAGGACAAGCGTCCCACTCTGATGCTGTGGGCCGACTCGGACCCCGTCCTGCCGCTCTCCACCGGCGAGCGCTTCGCGGAGGCGATCGGCCGACCGGCGCCGCGCGTGATCGAGAACACCTCGCACTTCCTGCAGGAGGACGCCGGCCCGGAGATTGGACGCCAGATCGCCGAGTGGCTAACCGCCGGTTGATCCTCGGTACGAACCGGCGCGGAGGCGGTGTGCGCACGCGTGTGGGCGCGTACGCGCGCGCAGCGCACCGTCTCTCGACTGTCACAACGCCGCGGCGGACGCTCAGCCAGCCCCGTCGGTGAGCTGCGGCTTCTCGGGCGCCGCCTCCAGACCTGGCTCCGAGCGCGAGGCGCGCAGCTCGTAGTCGCGGCGCACGCTCGAGTCGGCGCCCGCCAGCACCCTGTCGGCCTTCATCGCGCGCGCCATCCCCTCCGACAGCCGTCGTGGCAGCAAGACCCCGAGCGCGTTCGTGCGCTTGGAGGACTTCGGCACCCATACGTCCACCGTGCCGTGTTGCAGCGCCTCCACGATCTCATCCGCCACGTCTGTCGGCTGCAGGCTCTTCATCCCGCGCGCCTCGCCGAGACCCGAGCCGAGCTCGGTGTTGACGACGAACGGCATCACGTAGCTCACGTCGATGTGCGTGTTCATCAGCCGCAGCTCGCCGCGCACCGCCTCGGTCAGGCCGACCACGGCGTGCTTGGTGGCGGAGTAGGTGGCGCCGCCGGGAGAGCCGTACTTGCCGGCCTGCGAGGAGATGTTCACGATGTGCCCGCGATCGCGCGGCACCATCCGCTCGAGCGCGAGCTTCATACCGAGGATGACGCCGTGGATGTTGATGTCGACCATGCGCCTCGCCGTCAGGTCGTCCTCGTCGACGAACCGCCCGATCTGCATGATCCCCGCGTTGTTCACGAGCACGTCCACCGGTCCGAGTTGCTCCTCGGCGCGGTCGAGGAAGGCCGCGAACGACGCGCGGTCGGTGACGTCGAGCGGGAGTGCCACCGTGCTCGGACCCAGCTCGGACGCGGTCTGCCGCGCCGCGGCGACGTCCACGTCGCCGATCGCCACCTTCATTCCCTGACGCAGGAGCGCCTGCGCCGTCGCCTTGCCGATCCCGCGCGCGGCGCCTGTGATCGCCGCGGTCTGCCCGGCGAGGATACGGGGCTGCTTGGCCATGCTCTCTCCTCCTGAGGTAGGTCGTCTCCAGTCAAAGCTATCGCGCCCGCGCGCGCACCGCACCTTCAGGATGGGTGGGTTGTTTAAGGAGCAGGTCATCCGCAGGGCCCAAACGGATGGCCCCGGAGAGGGGACCGGGCCCGGGCGATCCACGGCTTCGTCCGGGCCCGCGTGTAGGTCGTCGCGCGCGTTGAGCCACTCGTCGCGGCGCTCGTCGGCGCCTGCCGGTCGCGCGGGTCGAGCTGCCCGTCGCGGCGCTCGTCGTGCGCGCGGCTCCAGCG
Source organism: Solirubrobacteraceae bacterium (assembly GCA_036275675.1). Taxonomy (GTDB): domain Bacteria; phylum Actinomycetota; class Thermoleophilia; order Solirubrobacterales; family Solirubrobacteraceae; genus Palsa-744. The sequence continues at coordinate 5,842 of DASUDH010000183.1, forward strand.
CCGTCCGCTTAGTCCACCGATAGGCTGAGCGTGTGGCGTCGTTCCTCTTCCACGACCAGCGCATCGCCTACACGGATTTCGGCGGCGGCCCCGCGGCGCTGACGAGCGAGGGCACGCGCGGCAAGACCTCGCGGCGCGGCGCCGCCTCCAAGCGTCCTGTGATCCTCGTGCACGGCCTGCTGCTCTCCCAGAAGATGCACCGCCCGCTCGCGGAAGACCTGGCGGCGCACGGCAACCGCGTGATCACGGTCGACCTGCTCGGCCATGGCGAATCGGACCGCCCGCGCGACATGTGGCGCTATTCGATGCACTCGTTCGGCGAGCAGCTGGTCGCCCTGATGGATCACCTGGAGATCCCCGAGGCGGTCGTCATGGGCACCTCGCTCGGCGCCAACGCGTCGCTCGAGGTCGCCTCCACCGCGCCGGAGCGCCTGCGCGGGATGATCGTGGAGATGCCGGTGCTCGATAACGCGCTGCTGGCCTCCGCCCTGACGTTCACGCCGATCCTGGTAGCGCTCACGTTCGGCGAGCCGATCATGAAGCTCGTCGCTCGCGGCGCGCGCGCGGTGCCGCGGCGGCTGCTGCCCTACTACGGCAACGTCATGCTCGACCTCGTGCGTCAGGACCCCGGGCCGGGGGGCGCGCTGCTCCAGGGTCTGTTCTTCGGGCGCGTCGCGCCCCACCGGACGGAGCGGCGCACGTTCGAGGCGCCCGCGCTCATACTCGGCCACCGGCGCGACCCGGTCCACCCGTTCTCGGATGCCGGGATGCTCGCCGAAGAGCTACCCAACGCGCGCCTGATCGAGGCCGACTCGCTCGTCGAGCTGCGCCTGCGCCCGGAGCGCCTCACCGAGGAGATCGCCTCTTTCCTGGACGAAGTCTGGGCCACGCGTCCCCGCAAGGCGAAGACCCGCTCTGCCTGAGTCGGCTTATTTGGGGGAAAGAGTTCGAATTCGCCTATCGCGACACTGCCCGGTTGGGCGGCGGTCGAGCCCGCGGGGGCCTTGGCGAGCCAGAGCACGACAAAGCGGTAGGCCTTGCCGCTCGTCTTCAGCGTCAGCGTGGTGCTCTTCTTCTTCAAGATTTTCAAGCCGACCAGCCGCTTCCAGGAGGGGTCGGTGATCGACGCGGGCAGCGCGTGGCCGTTGGCGCCGTAGATTTCGACGGTCGTCCCCGTCGTGGTCGTCTTGACCCCCGCGCTCCCGAGCTTCTGGGGGGTCTTCAGGTCGAGCACCAATCCCTCGGCCATCTTCGGCGCCTTCGCCGCTTCGACCTGAGCGGTCCAGGCGGTTTTCCCTTCGCCGTCGATCGCGAGGCTCGGATCGCCGAACAGGGAGGCAGGGTAGGCATACGGGTTGTAGGTGCTCGCCGCGTTCGTGTCGAGCAGGATCGGGCTGGGCGGTTCTGGGGCGGTCGATTTCGTTTCGGAGCCATTGCCTTCGCTCGAGCTTTTCGTCGATTCACCGGTCGTTTTCGTGGTTTTCGTCGTGGTTGTCGTTTTGGTCGTTTCGGGCGGGAAGATCGGTTCGGTGGACGATTTGGGCGTGGGGGTCTGCAGCGGGATCTTCGGCGGCGCCGCTTTTACCGTCGTCGGAATGCCCGGCGACGTCGTTGTGCTCCCAGGCGTGGGCGTCCCCGGGACGGTCGGCGTGCTCGTGGGCGGCACGGTCGCCGCGGGGGGCTTCGCCGCGATAATCGCCGCCGCCGGGCTGTGCTTGGTCTTTTTCAGCGCCGCATACGCCGCAACGGACGCGCCCGCGACGAGCACCGCCGTCGCGCCGAGGATCATCGCGCCGGTGCGCCAGCCGGGGCCGCTGCTCAGGCTTCCCGGCGCGCCGGCGCCGCACTGCAGGCACCAGTCCTGCGCGCCCTGCATCGGCGCGCCGCACTTCGCGCACGCGCGCTGCTCGGGCTCCGCCCCAGGATGAGACCCGTTCGGGCTCACGCCACCCGACCCCTCCGCCCCGTCGGATGCGGCACCCGTCGTCGGCTTTGTGAGCAATGTACTCACCGCCTCAATTGTTACACCTCGAGTCCTCCCATACGCGGGTCAACCCGCGTATGAGGATGTCGGGAGGAGCGCCGCGGGGACGGAAAACCCCCCGGCAGGATGTCTTTCCCGGTCGGCTCCATACGCTCGTCCAGCTCCAGCTGCCAGTAGTAGCGCGTGAACGTAATGCCTGCCGTGTACTCGCCGACGTGCGGCTCGACGTGCTCGCCCGCCGCCATCCTCACGATCAGCTCGGGGTAGGAGCGGCCTGGCAGCGCCGCGAGGGTCGGCGCCGGGAAGGCGCCGCCGAAGCGCGTGTTGACGTCGGTGATGCGAATGCCGAGCCGGGGGTCGCGGAAGACCTGTATCGTGGCCGGTCCGCACACCCCCAACAGCTCCATCGCCCGGCTCCCGAGCGCCACCAGCTCGGGGTCGTCGACGACGCTCCCCTTGATCGACTCGCCCCCGCGCGACTCGAGCATCGTGCGCGGGATCGCGTTCAGGCAGCGTCCGTCGCGGTCGCCGAGGCAGTCGATCGACAGCTCGGGGCCCTCCATGGCGCGCTGGATCATCGTCGGCTCGAGCACGTACTCGACGAAGAAGCGCGCCTGGGCTGGATCGTGGGCGAGATGGATGGAGCGCGCGCCAGAGCCACAGCGGGGCTTGACCATCACCGGGTAGTCGAGCGTGTCGAGGTCGACGCTGTGGGGGAGCGCCGTGGGGGGAGACGGCAGGCCGAGGCGCTCCAGGAGCAGGTGGGCCTCGTACTTGTCGTAGGTGGCGCGCGCCACCTCCGAGGAGGGCACGAGGGCGGGCAAGGCTCCCCGCTCACGGGCCAGCGCGAGCTTCTCGATGTCGAGGTCGGTGAGCGGCAGCACCGCACCGACGCCGTGCGTGTCGCACAGGCGCCGCAACGCCGGCACGTACTCGGGATCGTCGATCGGTGGGGCGCTCGCGCGCACTTGCGCCGCGTAGCGCGCGGGGGCGAGCGGGTTCGGATCGACCGCCACGACCGTCGTGAGCGCGGCAAAGCACGACACGATGTCGTAGCGCTTGCCCACACCGGTGAGCATGATGCTCGGGGCGCCGGGCGCGTTTGAGCCCGGGGGCATGGCTCCCGACGTCGCGGCGACCCGCGAAGCCGAAGGGGAGGCATCCGGACCGCTGTCAGTACGCCCGGGGGCGGAGGGTGGGTGGGCCCGAATCCGGTGGAGCTCACCCATCCTCTTCAACCTCCCATCCCCCCGTCTGCCCCTTGTAGAGACCCGAGCCTCCGAGCACTATCGCCACGGTGCGCCACAGGATACGCAGGTCCAAGGCCGGCGAGCGGTTCTCGATGTAGTAGAGGTCGAGCTCGATCCGCTCGCTCCAGGGCAGAGCCGTGCGCCCGTTCACCTGCGCCCATCCGGTGATTCCCGGTCTGATCTGAAGGCGACCGCGCTGGCGCTCTGTGTACTGGGCCACCTGCACCGGGATGGTGGGACGCGGGCCGATGAACGACATGTCGCCGCGCACCACGTTCAGGAGGTTCGGCAGCTCATCCAGCGAAGTCCTGCGCAGCAGCGCCCCCACGCGTGTGATGCGCGGATCGTTCTCGTTGACGGCCAGGCGGGCCCCGATGCCCTCGGCGCCGTCCACCATCGTGCGCAGCTTCAAGAGGTCGAACGGCCTGCCGTCCTTGCCGATCCTGCGCTGCCTGTAGATCGGGTGGCCGCGAGACTCCAGGCGGATCGCGAGCATCGCCGCCCCGATCGCGGGCGCAGCCACGATCAGGGCCAGCGTGCCGCCCACGATGTCGAGCGCGCGGCGGATCATCGCTCGCGCCTCGACCTCGAAGCACGGCGCCAGCGATGCACGTGCCCTTTCATCGCGTGCCCTCGGCCGCGTCCCAGGACGCGGCCGTGCCGTGGCGCACCCAATCCCACAGGCCCGCCGCGGGCGAAGCCGTCGTGAGCACGTAGTAGCGCGCGATGAGCAGGGGCCGCGCGGGCGCCGCCGCCGCGAGGGCCGCGGCGACGAGCAGGGCGAGCTGCAGCGCGAGCGTGACCGTATAGAGCGTGCCCGCGCCGCCGGCTACGAGCGCCACGTTGGCGGCGAGCACGAGCGCGTGCAGGAACGGGGTGAGGTAGCGCAGCAGGCGGTGGGAGAGGATCATCAGCGCATATCCGGGCGTGTAGCCGCGCGGGGAGAGCATCCCACCGCGCACCACGATCGGCCATGTGTGGCTCATCATGCGCCGCTTGCGCCTCCACTCCCCCTCGATCGACGGCACCATCTTCTCGGTGGCGCGGGCGCTTGGCACGTCCACCGCCCGCCACCCGCGCTTGACCATGTTGAACGGGAACGACAGGTCGTGGCCCATGATCGGGTCCACCACGATGTAGGAGTCGCGCCGGGTGGCATAGATCGCGCCGTTGCCGGCAGTGATCGAGCGCAGGCGCGACTCGCGCTGGCGCAAGGCCATCTCAAAGCTCCAGTAGACGCC
>DASUDH010000184.1:0-7406 GCA_036275675.1 Solirubrobacteraceae bacterium
CGAGCGCCTGCCGCTCGGCGTGCTCGTAGCCGTGCCTTCGCTCGCAGGGCAGCTGTTCGAGCTGGTGCGCTAGGGACCACGGCCTCAACCACCGCCTCGACGTCGTGTGAGCAACACCGTCTGAGCGTCACCACGGGCAGCGTGTCCCAGCCGCCGCCGGGCCCTATCGCTTGATGCGGCGGGTGGTGTGTGGTTTCAGCTCATAGTGGATTGATGCGGCGGGTGGGATTCGAACCCACACGCCCTTGCGGACAGGGCCTTTTGAGGGCCCCGCGTCTGCCATTCCGCCACCGCCGCAATGCGCAGATATTAGGGCCCTTTACGCGGAGCCAGCCAGCGCGCCCGGGTCGGCGTTCGGGTCGAGCTGCTCGAGCTCGACGTTCCAGCCCTGCGAGAAGCCGCGCATCGCGAATGTGATGAGCAGGATCTGGACGGGAATGATCGTGAGCGTGATCACGCCCAGCAGACCCGCGTTGATGCTCGGTTCGGCGAAACCGGCCTTGTCGCGCGCGAACCAGCTCGGCGCGGAGACCATCGCGAACACGCACAGCAGCAGCGCAAGCGCGGCTGCCATCGGCAGCACGCCGCGGCTCCAACGGCCCGCGAAGAAAGCCATCAGCAGATAGATGGCCGCGTAGGCCAGCAGGATCGGGATGTCCCCCTCGAGCGTTCCCCAACCACCGATCGTCACGATCAGGATCAGGGCCGCGGAGGCCAGCAGCAGTAGCACGACCGTCGCACGGGTCGCCTGAACCACCGGCTTGCGCCGGTTGGGGTGCGTCACGATCACGCCGGCCTGCCTGCCTGTGCCCTGCGGGGTGTGCCCCGGCGTGGGGTGCGCCCTTCTGCCCGAAGTGGAGGACATCGCACCGTTGACCATACAATCTTGCGCGGTCCTCACGCAACTCGCGGGCGTGGTGGAACTGGTAGACACGCTGGCCTTAGGAGCCAGTGGGCTAACGCCCTTGGGGGTTCGAGTCCCTCCGCCCGCATGGCAAAAGGCCTGCAAATACTGGTCTTTGGAGGTATCACGAGGCGAGAGGATTTCCCAGGGATTTCCCTGTGGGGCGCTGTGGGGGACGCCGAGTCGGCCGGCACCGCATGGCTTGCCGGTGCCGATAATGCCACAATCCCGTTTGCTTGAGCAAACAGCAAGGATGTTGCGAGATCGCTCAAGGTTGCGGCTGTGCGACCGGGACGCACTCCGATCTTTAGTGGAATATTGTTCTGCCGCCCACGCCGCAGCAACCTGTCGGCGCTGTCGCCTGCCAACCCTCCCTGATGAGCACAAACCTCGACGATTGCGCCAGGCTCGTCGCCGAGCGAATGCGCTGGCTACGTGTCATCCCCTTCCTCGGGGCGGGTGTAAACCTCGCCGACCGTCCGACCGCAGCGAGATGGAGTCGCGGGGTCGACCTACCCAGTGGCGGCGAGCTCGCCAAGACGCTCGCGGACAAATACCGCTATCCAAGCTCAGAGCCTGGCGGCGACTTGATGCGGGTTTCTCAGTATGTCGAGTCGACGGTAGGCGAGACGGCGATCTACGACGAGCTGCGCGACGTCTTCGGAGGCGCATACGAGCCGACCGTCGTTCACAAGGTACTGGCTAGAGTGCCGACGATTCTCGAAGAAAAGGGAGTCGCGCATCCTTACCTGCTGATCGTCACGACCAACTATGACGATGGGCAAGAGAAGGCGTTTGATGAAGCCGGGGTGGAGTACGACGTGCTGTGGTACATGGCCAGGGGCGACCATCGCCGGCAGTTCATACACCAGGCGCCTGGGGAGGATCCAACTGCAGTGGACGATCCGGCGCGATCCCTCCTGTCAGTCGAGCGACGCAGCGTCATCCTCAAGATCCACGGCGCCACCTGCCGGCCTGACGTAGAGCTTGATAGCTATGTCATTACCGAGGACCACTACATCGAGTACATGAGCGGCACGGACCTGGCCGTGGCCGTCCCGGTCAAGCTTATGACCACAATGCTCGAAGGACACTTCCTGTTCCTCGGTTACAGGCTTGGCGACTGGAATCTCCGCGTCTTCCTGCACGCGCTATGGGCGAAGCGGAGCAAGACAGCGACCAGTTGGTCGGTGAACCACGAGCACCGGGAGCTGGACCGCCTGTTCTGGCAAAAGCGCTCCGTCGAGATGATCGAAGCGCCGCTCGCCGACTACATGGACTCGCTCGAGAAAGCGCTCACGGAGCTATGAGCGCGGCGGAACAGACGGATGGCCATGCCTCTCCCTATCTGGGACTGCGCCCGTTCGAGGCAGAGGATGCATCGTTCTTCTTCGGCCGTCACAGCGAGGTGGATCTGCTCGTAGCCAACCTGCGAACGGCGCGCACGTCGCTGGTGTACGGCCAAAGCGGTGTCGGCAAGAGTTCGCTGCTTCGAGCCGGGCTCGGTCCCATACTCGACCGGCGCTCGCTGCAACACAAGGACAACGACGAGACAGGCGAGATGCTTGCCACCGTGGTGTACGCCATGTCGCGCGAGGATCCGACGCGCGCGCTATCTCGGCGCATCGCCAACGCGGCTGGCATCGACCCTCCCCGCGAGGCATCGGTCCTGGCTACGATCGAGCGGGCCACGGAGAGGGTCGACCGCGTTCTCATCGTTTTGGACCAGTTCGAGGAGTACCTAGGCTACGCCGACGGAGTCGACGGCGACTCGTTCGCCGATGACTTCGTTCGCACGATGACGCGCTCGGAGCTCCCCGTTCACATCATGATCGCGATCAGGGAGGACTCGATCTCTAAGCTCGACCGATTCCGGCCCCGCTCGCAGGAGCTGATGTCGAACCCGATACGCATCGAGCCGCTCGCGGCCGCCGCTGCCCGTGAGGTGATCGACGGTCCGATCGGCGCATACAACCAATTGCACCGGACCGCCTACCGGGTGGATGACGACTTCGCGAGTGCTGTGATCGAGACAACCGGGGTGGGGATGCTCGATCTCGGCGTCGGCGGGCGCGGCGGCCTCGAACATCGCAGCGGCGCGATCGAGGCCGCCTACCTGCAGCTGGTCCTCAAGAGCGTGTGGGAGGCCGAGCTGCAGAACGGCTCGAGCAAGATGACGGCCAAGACCTTCGAAAAGCTCGGCGGAGTGGCGGGCATAGTTCGAAAACACGTGGATGACATCATGGAGAAGTTCAACCACGACGAGCAGGTCACGGCGGCTGCTGCCTTCCGCTATTTGGTCACGCCTTCGGGCATGAAGGTTCCGTACTCGTCGTGGGACCTGAGCGAGATGACGCACAGGAACGCAGGGCGGATAGACGACGTCCTCAATCGCCTCACTAGCGAAAGGATGCGACTCGTCCGCCCACTCACGCCATCGCCCCAAGGCCACAGTCGGTATGAGATCTACCATGACCGGCTTGCCGATCCGATCCTCGACTGGCGCATGAGGTTCGAGCGCGTCGGCGATCGTTCGCAGTCCTTTCAACGGGCAAGTCTCGCGGTAAGCGCACTCACAGCTGTACTGGCTCTTGCCACAGTCGTGGCGGGCCTTAGATTCCGACTGACGATCGAGGTCGCGGCTGCATCACTCTTGTACGCACTCTTGGCCTTCGCGCCGCTGAGGCTGAGGGAAAACTTGAGCAAGCTGCTGATGAGCGATCGCAGCGTCAAAGACGATCGCTAGCGTCTCGCTCCGGTCGCTCGCGCCTACGTCGGCGACCGACCGCCAAGACGGCGCTCGCGTAGGGTTGCCTGCTGGCGTTTGCGGCGAAGCGTATCGCTGCGTGGTGGTGAGCATCGCCACTTGTAGATTTCTGCTGCCTGCGGATTGTCTGAGGAGCGACACTTCCGAATCGCCTCGACTGGCCGTTGGCTCTCCCAATCAAGCGGATTGGGCAGCTAGAGCACGCTTGCTGCAGCGCGGGTCGTGACCACCGCTGCAGGCCGTTCGCAAGGCCTGTAGAGCTGTGTTTTTCGCGTCCGCGGCCTTGACGTAGGCGACCCCGGTCGCCTTGACCTCGTCAGCGACGATGGTAATCAGGACCGCCGGGGGCTTGTTGCGGCCGCCCAGCTCGCTCTGGAGGGCTTTGGTCATCGCTTCCGTTTCTTTGACGATCTTGCTCTCCGTGTCCCCGGGGGATTCGTGGCTTTCGAACTCGAGCCAGTCGATCCGGTCGACCAGCCGGTGGATCTGCCTGTCGAGGGACGCGCGCTGATTGGGTGCGAACGCCCAAGAGTGTTCGGCCACGAACATGAGCGCGGTCTCCCGCGCGGTCGCGGTCTGATCGTAGCTCGTGCTCTGCGCCTGGGTAGCGGCTACGAAGCTCGTGAAGGCTGCACCGACATTCTGGCTGTACTGCGAACGACTGACGCCGGCGTGCAGCCAGACCAGCAGCCCCACGACCAGCCCACCGCCGATGACAATGACGATGAGCGTTGCCATGCGCGTCTTCCACCGCTCCAAGCTGCCGATTCGCGGATATAGTGCAGCAGCCCAGGGCAGCACGATGTTCACTGCAAGGGCGAGCGTTCCGGCACACAGAACGAAGGCGACGTAATCCAGGAGGAGCCCGCTGGTCGAACCGTCGACGGCTCCGCGGACGGCTATGAGCTCCGCCGGGCCCGCCAGAACAACGATCACGACCAAGGCGCCCACGAACACGCGTTCGCCGTCCTTCAGCATCCCTTCTCGCTCTCCACGCCGCCTCGAATCGAGGACCGCGCCTCCAAAGAGAAGAGCAGGAATCGCGGCCACAGCGAGCTGAAAGAATGCCTGCGTCGCCGACGCGCCCCCCATGGGACAAGCGTATAGAAGAATCCTCGCGTATGCGAGCCATGCGTACAGTTTCGTCCTTTGGTGGGCGTGTTCTGATCCTCGCTGCGATCGGAGATTTGGTGCTGGGCACGCTGCCCTTGAATCCGATCGACACCGGCTTCGCGCTCGAGTGGGGCCGGGAACTTGCCCACGGGCGACTCCCGGACGTGCAAGACCTCGGCGCTTCGACTCCCCACCCCCTTTCGATCGCGTCGGGTCTGATCGCCAGCCTCACCGGTCCCCACGCACTCGACGTGATGGAGGCACTGGTGCTGCTGGCAGCCAGCGGCGTCGTATTGATTCTGATCGACATCGGCCGTGCCGTACGACTGCCGTTGATCGGGCTCGCCGCTGTGTGTGTCATGCTCGCGAACGGCGAGTTCCTATTCTCCGCGGTGGCGCTCGCGACGCCGGCAGATATCCCCGCCCTCGCAGCGGTCATGGGTGCACTTGTGCTCGAGCTCCGGCGACCGCGGCGCGGATATGCACCTCTCTGCCTGCTAGCGGTGGCGGGCCTTTGGAGGCCGGAGGTGTGGCTGCTGTCCGGCGCCTACGCCGCCTACTGTGCGCCGGCGTTCGCGCGGGGCCCGCGCAGGTGGCTCGCAGCGTTGGCGGTTATAGGTCCCGTGGTGTGGCTCCTAAGCGACCTGGCGCTGACCGGCGACCCTCTCTACTCCCTTACGTACACGCGCTGGGCTGCGGCGGTGGCCGCCCGCCCGAGAGGAATCGGAGAGGTGCCTTCAGTTCTGTGGAGTACGTTGACCGAATACTTCGGTACCCCGGTCCTCGTTGCGGCTTGTCTCGGCGTGTTGATCGATCTGCACAGCGGCCTCCTTCCGCGCGTGCTATCGGTTTGGTGCGCTTTTACTCTTGTGGCTTTCTCCGTTATCGGTGCTACATCACTCCCGGTGGTCGGCCGCTATGCGCTGCCGACCGTGGTGGCTACCGCGCTGTACGCCGGATTCTTCCTGGGCGGCTGGAGCCGCGTCCCCCGCGGCTGGGCTCGCCGGGTCTGGCAGCTGGGGGCAGCCGGGTGCGCAGCCCTGATCCTAAGCGGCGCACCGGCAGGCCTGGAGCAGCTCTCCACCGAGCAAAGACACCTCAACGAGCTCGGCCGGCTGGACCGCGATCTCACCGCTGTAGTCGGCAGCCGCGCAATGAGAAACCTGGTCTCGACGTGCCAACCGCTGCAAACCTCCTACCAGATCGTGCCACTGCTGGCCTTCGACCTTGACACCAGCACCCGGAGCGTCGTCCGTGTGAACACCGGAATTCCCGATGGTGGCATCGTAGTCCAACCGGCTCACGCTCAGAGCCTCTTCGACGCCCAGCAAGCGACGCCGGAGGCCTTTCTACGGCGCGGCTTCGCAATGATCGCCGGTAGCCGTGACTGGCTCGCCTTTGCCCGCTGTAGCCCGCGCGGGACACGAGCTAGCTCATTCTCTCTAGCGGTCACCCGCCATCGAAACCGCTTATTCGACAGCTGGAGTCCTACAGAGAGCCTTGACAGCGCTAGCGAGTCGCGCCTGCGAGTAGCGGTGCGATCACTGCGTCGCCTGATGCATCGCCTCGAGAGCCCTCCGTCGGGCTTGCCGAGCAACGGGATCCATGAGATCCTCTAGAGAGCTATCCGGGTTCCGTCGTTGTTCCCGGCTCCGCATTTTCGGGGACCGTGTGCGCTTTATTGAAAACCTGGGGTCTGAGCTTCGCTGTCTGCGGCGCGTCTGAGTACTCGGATACCAGGCCTTGTCTTAGCAGCGCGCGACGTGAATCGCACGGTGGGCGGCGTTTACGAGCTGGCCGATGTCGTGCGGATCGCTGGTGAGGATTCGATCTCCGGTGGTCGCGGCCGCAACGATCGTCGCGTCGGCGGCGTCGTGGGTGCCTGACTTTGCAAGCAGCGCGCCCGCCTGCCGTCCCATGCGCTCGTCCACGGCGCGCACGTCGATCGATCTGAGCAGCCGTGCTAGGTTCGCTTGTCGGCCGCCTTCGTCGCGCCATGCCTCGGCGACGACAATGCCAGTGGTACGCAGTTCCAGTCCACTTCTTTGCGCCATTCGAAGCTTCGCCACGAGTGCGCGGTCGTCGCGATCGGCCGCGATCAGCGCTCCGGTGTCCAGCACCAAAGCCGCCATCACGCGGCAAGCTGCGCAGGCAGGCCCAGCTCGGCGGCTGCCTGCGCCAGCTCCTCGGTAGTGAGGGAGCCATGCCGTGCTTCCCACTCGGCCAGATATTCCGCGAGCGCCTGCGAGCGCAGCTTGGCTGCCGCCGCGTCCGCCAGCCAGGCTGAGACGCTCGAGTGGCTGTGTCGCGCAGCGTCGCGCACCGCGTCACCGAGCTCGGGGGCAAACGACACGCTGAGCTTGTCGACCTTCACGACCTCAGCGTAGCACGGTAGGAACTACCACGGTATGCTGATGTTCAGCGCCCCTGTGCGCGCTACGGTTGCGTCGCAGGGCGCTTGCCCGGTCCGCCCAAAAGAATGACGAGAACCATTCGTTGGAACGGATCTGGTCAGCCGGTTATGATGCCGCGCGGTGAAAGGCTCAAGGGAACGATGTGCCTCCAGGCGCGGCGGGGCTCGGGCATACGTTGAGCGTGCCGGCAAGAACAGGATGCTGCTTT
>DASUDH010000185.1:0-2086 GCA_036275675.1 Solirubrobacteraceae bacterium
GAGCGTCCCGGCTCCGAGGCTCACGAGCAGGTCGTCGAGATCTTCAAGGGCCGCACGCGCGCCGAGTGGGAGCGGTTCGCCGGCGTTCACGACTGTTGCCTGGAGCCCGTGCTCGAGCTGGACGAGGCGTTGGCGTCCGAGCTGGTGCGCGAGCGCGAGATGGTCGTCACGCTCGACCAGCCGGGCGTCGATGGCGGTGTGCGCCAGCTCGGCGTGCCGGTCAAGCTCGACCGCACGCCCGGCGCCCACGACCGCCTGCCCGGTCCCGCGCTCGGCGAGCACACCGAGGAGGTGCTGCGCGCCGCCGGCTACAGCGACAGGCAGGTGGCGGAGCTGCTTGAGCAGGGCGCCGTTGCCTGCCCCCCCGAGGGGGCCGGGCAGACGCACGCCGCGAAGCCCCCCGGATGAGGGGGACAGGCAGGACTCCTTCCTCGCGTGAGGAGCGCCAGCCGGCGCTATCATTCGACCATTGACTGACCAGTCAATCTACCTGGCGGTGAGGGCATTCGCGATCGGGGCAAGCGTTTGAGGGCTGCGGCGGTTCAACTCAACTCCGGCGCGGACGTGGAGGCGAACATCGCCGCCGCCGACGGTCACGTGCGGGCCGCGGCGGCCGAGGGCGCGACGCTGATCGTGCTTCCCGAGAAGTGGACCGTCATCGGCGGCGAGGCGGAGCTGCGCGCCGGGGCGCAGACGCTCGACGGGAGCGCGATCGCGTGGGCGCGAGACACCGCTCGCGAGTTGGGGGTGGACCTGGTGGCCGGCTCGATCGCCGAGCGCGTGGATGGTCGTGAGAAGCTGTCGAACACCTCCGTGCACGTGGCACCCGATGGCGCGTTGCGGGGTGTGTATCGCAAGCTGCACATGTTCGACGTCGAGGTCGAGGGGCGTCGCTACCGCGAGTCCGACACCGACGAGCCGGGCGGGGAGATCGTCGTGAGCGAGACGGGCGCGGGGGTCCCGCTCGGCATGTCGGTCTGCTACGACGTGCGCTTCCCCGAGCTCTACCGCGCCATGACGCTGCGGGGCGCGCGCGTGATCGCGGTGCCCGCGGCGTTCACGCTGCCGACCACGCGCGACCATTGGGAGACGCTCGTGCGCGCCAGGGCGATCGAGAACCAGGTGTTCGTCGTGGCGGCCAACCAGACGGGCGCTCACGCGGGGGGCCACCATTCGGGTGGGCGCTCGATGATCGTCGATCCGTGGGGGGTCGTGCTCGCGCAGGCGGCCGACTCCCCCGGACACGTCGTCGCCGAGCTCGACTTCGATCGCCAGGACGAGGTCAGGCGGCGGGTGCCCCTGCTCGAGCACCGCCGCCCCGACGTCTACGGCCAGCTCGACGAGCCGGCAGTGTCCGCGGGGCTAGAGCAGTCGCGCGCTTCCGTGTCCGGCCGGGGGTCGCGGGGGTGAGCTCCCCCATCCGGGGATACCCTGAGGGGCATACCCCCCGGGGCACAGGCAGGCAGGCCACCAGGGCGAAGGTCGTGCCCGACCGTCGCCGGGCGATCCTCGACGCGGCCGTGCGGGTGTTCGCGCGCCAGGGCTTCCACGCCTGCCGCGTGTCGGACATCGCGGACGAGGCGGGCGTGGCGTACGGCCTGCTCTACCACTACTTCCCCTCCAAGGAGGAGGTTCTGAACACGCTCTTCCTGGAGCGCTGGGGTGTGATGCTCGAGATGATCCGCGAGGTCGACGCCCAGAAGCTCCCGGTGCGCGACAAGCTCGCCGCGATCGCGTCGTTCATCGTCGATAGCTACCGCCACGATCCCGACCTGATGAAGGTCATCATCGTCGAGGTCACGCGCGCGGCCAACTCGTTCGGCCAGACCCACCTCGGCGAGATCAGGGAGGCGTACAGGATGATCGGCGAGATCGTCACGAAGGCTCAGCGCGAAGGCGTGTTCAAGACCGACATCGACGCGGAGTTCGCCGCGATGACCTTCTACGGCGCGATCGAGCAGGTGCTCACCGGCTGGATCTTCGGCCTGCTCCCCGAGGGCGAGGAGCACTTCGAGCGGGCCAAGTGGCTGCTGGTCGAGACGATCTGCGGCGGGCTGCAGACGCGCACCGCCGAGCGCCTCAGCGC
>DASUDH010000186.1:0-2307 GCA_036275675.1 Solirubrobacteraceae bacterium
GGGTTGAGCGCGATCGGGATCGACAACGATCCGGCGCGGCTCGGGTCGGTGCGGGAAGGGAGGATGCCCTTCCAGGAGACGGGCGCCCAGCGATTGCTCGACCGGGTCGGCCCCAGCGGGCGCCTCTCACTCTCAGAGCGGGTGGCGGATGCAGCGAATGCCAAGCACATCGTGATCACGCTTGGCACTCCCTCTTTTTCGCACATCGAGATCGACATGCGCGACATCCGCTCCGCGCTCGACGACCTGCTGGGGGCGCTCGAGCCAGGGCATGCGCTCACGTTGCGCTCCACCGTGGCGCCCGGCACGACCGAGTTTGTGGCGGGCTACCTGACCAAGCACCGCGGCTTTCGGATCGGCGAGGACGTGTATGTGGCGCACGCGCCCGAGCGGATCGCCGCCGGGCGCTTCCTCGAGGAGATCGACTCGCTGCCGTGCATCGTCGGCGGCGTTGGCCCCCGCTCGGGTGAGGTGGTGGCCGAGCTGTTCGGCGCATTCGAGGCGCCGATCGTGCAGACCACGCCGGTGCAGGCGGAGCTGGCGAAGATCTGGGCGAACATCCTGCGCTACACGCACTTCGCGCTGCCCAACCTCTTGATGATGGACTGCGAGCGCTACGGCGCCAACGTGTTCGAGGTGATCGAGCTCGTCAACCGGGACTACCCGCGCGGCGGACTGGCACAACCGGGTCTGACGGCCGGCACGTGCCTGCGCAAGGACTTCGCCTTCTCTGAGGAGCGCTCCAACGCGCCGGGGATGCTGCTCGCGGTGTCGCGCGTCAACGAGTCCGTGCCGCTGTTTCTCGTCGAAGGGCTCAAGCGCCGGCTCGGCTCCCTCTCCGGCCGCAAGGTCGCGGTGCTCGGATTGGCGTTCAAGGCGGACACCGACGACGAGCGCGACTCGCTCGCCCACAAGCTGATCAGGCTGCTCGAGCGCGAGCTCGCCGACGTGGTGGCGCACGACCCCCATATCCCCACCCCCACCGCCGCCTTCGAGGAGGCCGTCGAGAGCGCCGACGTGGTGGTGGTGGCGGTCAACCACAGCGAGTTCTGCGACCCGCGCGCGCTCGCGACGATCGCGCGGCGCGGCGGCGGCGACTGCCTGGTCGTGGACCCGTGGAACTGCTGGGGGGCCGGCCAGGTGTTCGCCTACACGAGCGAGCTGGCTGCGCTTGGAGCTCCCAGCGCATGACTCCCACGGCGACCGCCATCGCAGGGGAACGAGCACGAGCCGGAACGGGCGTCAGGCGGTGAGCCGCGTGCTCGTCACGGGCGGCGCCGGCACGATCGGCGCTGCGGTCGTCAGGCGGCTGCTCGCCGATCCGGAATATGAGGTACGCGTCTCAGACCAGCGCCCCGCCCCGCAGTGGATGCGCGAGGGCTGCGAGGTCCACACCGGTGACCTGCGCGAGCCCGAGCAGGCACGCGCGGCGATGGCCGGCTGCCCGCTCGTGATCCACCTCGCCGCGATCGTCGGCGGGATCGGCAACTTTCACAAGCTGCCGCACACGCTCACGGAGGTCAACAACGGCCTCTACAACGCTGTCTTCCGCGCCGCGCTCGATCACGGCGTGGAGCGCTTCACGTACGTGTCCTCCTCGATGGTGTTCGAGCGGGCGACCGAGTTCCCCACGACCGAGGCGCACCTGCCCGACTGCCCCACGCCGAAGTCGGCCTACGGCTTCTCGAAGCTCACCGGCGAGGTCTACGCCCGCGCCGCCCACGCCGAGCACGGGCTGCCGTACACGATCTGCCGGCCCTTCAACGCGTACGGCCCGGGCGAGCTGCCCGATGAGGAGCCGGGCATCGCCCACATGGTGCCCGACCTGGTCAAGAAGGTGCTCTCGGGCCAGCGACCGCTCGAGATATTCGGCAGCGGTGAGCAGACGCGCACACTCACCCACATCGACGACATCGCCGACGGGGTCGTCACGGCCATGTCGTCGTCGGCGGGCTTGAACGAGGACTTCAACATCTCCGCCTCGCGCGAGCTGACGGTGGCTGAGACTGCGCGGATCGTCTGGGAGGCGTGCGGCGAGGATCCTGACAAGTTCGCCCTCGAGCACCTTCCCACATTCGAGGTCGACGTCCCGCGGCGCTGGCCCTCGGTGGAGAAGGCCAGGCGCCTGCTCGGCTGGGAGGCGCGGATCGGCGTGGAGGAGGGCATAGCATCGACCGTCGAGTGGCTGCGCGCCCAGAGGGGCACAAGCGGGCAGACCCGCGAGGCCACCGGGTCGCACAGCCAGCCGTAGCGACAGGCCAGCCGGCCGGTAGCGCGGGTCGGGATGGGCAGGCCGCGAACATGGCT
>DASUDH010000187.1:0-2208 GCA_036275675.1 Solirubrobacteraceae bacterium
GCCGCGAGTGTCAGCCGACGCTCTCGGCGTAGGCGCGCATCGCTTCGACCACCGGCGCGAGCCGCCGTCCGCGTGTGGTCAACCGGTACTCCACGGTCGGAGGGCTGGTGGGCAGCACGGTTCGCTCGATCAGTCCGGCGCCCTCGAGGTCGCGCAGGCGCTCGGAGAGCATCCGCGGGGAGATGCCCGTCACCGCCTCGGCGAATTCGTTGAAGCGCAGAGCGCCCGTCAGCGCCGCGTAGATGATCGACAGTTGCCAGCGCCGCTCCAGGAGGTCCGCCGCCTGGCGGACCTCCAGCGGGACCGGCTGACACCTACGAGAGCTGCGCGACATTGGGCGCAAGCTCCAATGCGAGGTCGAGTGCTTCCTGGATGCTCATCACCGGGTGGAAGCTCATCTGCTCGCGGACGTCCTCGGGGATGTCGTCGAGGTCCCCACGGTTGCGCTCCGGCAGGATCACGTCGGTCAGACCAGCGGCGTGCGCCGCGAGCACCTTCTGCTTGACCCCGCCGATCGGCAGCACGCGTCCTTGCAGCGTTACCTCGCCGGTCATCCCAATGGTGTGCTTCACCGGGCGGCCGGACAGCAGCGAGGCGAGCGCAGTGGCCATCGTCACGCCCGCGCTCGGGCCGTCCTTGGGGATCGCGCCGGCGGGCACGTGCACATGGAACTCGCGCTCCTCGAAGGCGCTCTCGTCGATGCCGAGCTCCTCGGCGTGGCTGCGCACGTAGGAGAGTGCGATTCGCGCCGACTCCTTCATCACGTCGCCGAGCTGGCCTGTCAGCAGCAGCTCGCCCTTGCCGTGCATGGCCGTCGCCTCCACGAACAGCACGTCTCCACCCGTCCCGGTGACGGCCAGGCCGGTCGCCACGCCGGGAACCGCTGTGCGCGAAGCGGACTCCTGAAAGAACTTCTGGCGTCCGAGCGCATCGCGCACGGTCTCGAGGTCGATCTCGACGGGCGGCTCCACCTCGCCCGAGGCGATGCGAGTTGCGGTCTTGCGCAGCACGGTGCCGAGCTCTCGCTCGAGGTTGCGCACACCCGCCTCGCGCGTGTACTCGGCGATGACCGTTCGCAGCACCTCGTCGGAGACACTCACCTCCTGCTCGCGCAGGCCGTTGCGGTCGCGCTGGCGCGGCCACAGGTAGCCCTTGGCAATCGCCAGCTTCTCCTCGCTGGTGTACCCGTCGAAGCGAATCACCTCCATGCGATCGAGCAGCGGACCGGGGATCGTGTCGGCCACGTTCGCGGTCGCGATGAACATGACCTGGCTGAGGTCGAGCTCGATGTCGAGGTAGTGGTCGCGGAAGGAGTGGTTCTGGGCCGGGTCGAGCACCTCGAGCAGCGCAGCCGACGGATCTCCGCGCCAGTCGGCGCCGACCTTGTCGACCTCGTCGAGCAGAATCACCGGGTTCATCGTCCCGGCGTCTCGCAGTGCGCGCACCAGCCGTCCCGGCAGGGCGCCGATGTAGGTGCGCCGGTGCCCGCGGATCTCCGCCTCGTCGCGCACGCCTCCGAGCGACATGCGCACGAACTCACGCCCGGTGGCACGCGCGACCGACTCCCCGATCGAGGTCTTGCCGGTGCCGGGGGGGCCGATCAGCGTGAGGATCGCGCCCGACTTGGGGTCGGCCTCGATGCCGCGGTCCTGGCGCAGCTTACGCACGGCCAGGTACTCGGTCACGCGATCCTTGACATCCTGCAGGCCGGCGTGGTCTGCGTCGAGCACCTCGCGTGCCGCCACCGGATCCAGGTGCTCCTCCGAGCGCTTGCTCCACGGCACGGCGATCAGCCAGTCGAGGTATGTACGGATCATGCTCGACTCGCCGGTCTGCTCGCCCATCCGCTCCAGACGGCCCAGCTCCTTGAGCGCCTGCTCCTCAACCGCCTCGGGCATCTCCGCGGCCTCGATCTTCGCGCGGTACTCCTCGACGATCGAGCCCTCGTCCTCGCCGAGCTCCTTGCGGATCGACTCCATCTGCTTGCGCAGGAAGTACTCGCGCTGCTGCTTGTCGGCCCCCTCCTGCACGTCCTCGCGTATGCGCTTGCGCACCTGCAGCTCGGCGAGGCTGTCGCGCTGCAGCTTGACGGCCAGCTCGAGGCGGTCGGTGACGCCCAGGGTGCGCAGCAGATCCACCTTCTGCTCGTAGGTCAGATTCGGGGAGTAGCCGGCGGAGTCGGCCAGGGGGCCGGGCTCGACGATCGCG
>DASUDH010000188.1:0-2837 GCA_036275675.1 Solirubrobacteraceae bacterium
GCTCGCTGTTCGAGGTCGCCTGCGAGCAGGGCAAGCTCGATCTGCTGCGCGAGCAGCTCGGGCAGTTCGCCGACGCGCTGAAGGAGAGCCGCGACTTGGAGCTGTTCTTCTTCTCGCCCTACTTCTCGACGGTTGAGAAGCAGGATGCGCTCGGCCGGGTACTGGACGGCGCCGAGGAGCAGCTCGTCAACTTCCTGGCACTGCTGATCGAGAACCATCGCATGCCGGTGATCTTCCGCGCCCGCCGTGAGTACGACCGCCTGTGGGAGCAGGAGAAAAAGCTGCTGCCGGTCGTTCTCACAAGCGCAGTCGAGCTGGACGAGCAGACCATCAAAGACCTCGGCGAGCGCATCGGCGGGCGCACCGGGCGCACGGTCGCGCTCACGACGCACGTCGAGCCCGACATCCTCGGCGGGATCGTCGTGCAGGTGGGCAACTCGATCCTCGATGCCTCCATCCGCAACCGACTCGAGCAGCTGCGTACGCAGGTCGCTCGGGGAGCCGCGTAGGCCGTCGCCCGTGCGGCGGCGACCAACGAATCTTCGACTTCGACAACGAACGCTTAGGAAACGACATGCAGATCAACCCAGACGAGATCACAAGCATCCTCAAGAGCCGCATCGAGGGGCTCGGCGCCGGGCAGGCCGAGCTCACCGAGATCGGCACCGTCCTGTCCGTCGCCGACGGCATCGCGCGCCTGCACGGGCTGGAGAACTGCATGTCGTTCGAGATGCTCGAGCTGCCCCACGGGGTCACGGGCCTCGCGCTGAACCTCGAGTCCGACAACGTCGGCGCGGTGCTGTTCGGCGAGTGGGAGCAGATCGCCGAGGGGGACAGGGTGCAGCGCACCGGACAACTGCTCGAGATCCCCGTCGGCGAGGCGCTGCTCGGCCGCATCGTGGATCCGCTCGGGCGCCCGCTGGACGGCAAGGGCGAGGTGCACACGACCGAGACGCGTCCCGCCGAGTTCAAGGCGCCCGGGGTCGTACAGCGTCAGCCCGTCAAGGAGCCGATGCAGACCGGCCTGAAGGCGATAGACGCGATGATCCCGATCGGCAGGGGTCAGCGCGAGCTCATCATCGGCGACCGCCAGACCGGCAAGACGGCGATCGCGCTCGACACGATCATCAACAATCGCAACACAGGCGTCGTGTCCGTGTACGTGGCGATAGGCCAGCGCATGTCAACCGTGGTGGCGCTCGCCCAGACGCTGGACGAAGCGGGGGCGCTCGACAACACCATCATCGTCGCCGCGTCGGCCGATGAGGCCGCGCCGATCAAGTTCATGGCGCCGTATGCCGGCTGTGCGATGGGGGAGCACTTCCTCTACAGCGGCCGTCATGCCCTGTGCGTGTACGACGATCTGACAAAGCACGCCTACGCCTACCGCCAGATGTCGCTGCTGTTGCGCCGCCCGCCGGGACGCGAGGCCTACCCGGGCGACGTGTTCTACCTGCACTCGCGCCTCTTGGAGCGCGCGGTGAAGCTGAGCGACGAGCTCGGCGGCGGGTCGCTGACCGCGCTGCCGATCATCGAGACGCAGGCAGGCGACGTGTCGGCGTACATCCCCACGAACGTGATCTCGATCACCGACGGGCAGATCTTCCTCGAGCCGAAGCTGTTCTACTCGGGCGTGCGCCCTGCCATCAACGTCGGCATCTCGGTGTCGCGCGTCGGCGGCAACGCGCAGATCGCGCCGATGAAGAAGGTGGCGGGGAGGATCAAGCTCGAGCTCTCCCAGTACCGCGACCTGGAGGCGTTCGCGCAGTTCGGCTCGGACCTCGACGCCGACACCCAGCGCACGCTCGCGCGCGGCGAGCGGCTGGTGAAGACGCTGAACCAGGGCGAGCGCGCGCCGCTGCCGGTCGAGGACCAGACGATCCAGATCTACGCTGCCACCAGCGGCTTCCTCGACCGCATCGACGCCGAACGGGCTCCCGAGTTCCTGATCGAGCTGACCGAACGCTGCCACGCCGAACACGGCGACCTGCGCGCGAAGATCGCCCAGGGCAACTGGTCGGATGAGGTTCAAAAGGGCGTGCACGACGCCGTCGAGTCGTTCGCAAGCGATTTTGGCTATGACCTCGATGAGGAGGGCCTGCCGCTCGACGACGAAAGCGCTTTGGCTGGAGCGAAGGCCGCTTAGGCCTCCGAAGGTCGCTCAGACCGCACGCAATGGCCTCCCAACGCGACGTCAAGAACCGGATCGCCTCGGTCAAGAACATCCAGAAGATCACGCGCGCGATGGAGATGGTCGCCGCCGCGCGCCTGCGCCGTGCCGAGCAGCGCATCGCCCGGTTGCGGCCGTACGCGGAGGCGATCAGGCGGATGACCTACCAGGCGGCGCAGGCCGCCGGCGCGGAGGCGTCCTCCTTCCCGCTGCTCTCAGAGCACGAGCGTGTCGAGAGCGTCGGCCTGCTGCTCATCACCGGCGACCGCGGCCTGGCGGGCGCGTTCAACTCGCAGATCATCCGCGCCGGTGTGCGCGCGGGCTCAGAGCTTGGCGAGCAGGGATTGCAGACCGTCTGGTATGCCACCGGGCGGCGCGGGGTGTCCTCGCTGACGTTCCGCGGGCGCGAGCTGAGCGGAAGCTACACGGGCTTCGCCGATCGCCCGGCCTATGCCGACGCGCGCGGGATCGCCGACGATCTGATGAGCGCTTACGTGGACGGCAGCCTCGACCGCGTGGACATCCTCTACAACGCGTACGTGTCGCCGCTCACCCAGCACGTGACGCGAGAGACGCTGCTGCCGCTGTCAAAGCCCGTGCTCGCCGGTGCGAGCCCGATGGACGACGCGGATGGCGCGACGTCGGTGGAGGAGCCGACGAGCGCCCC
>DASUDH010000189.1:0-4931 GCA_036275675.1 Solirubrobacteraceae bacterium
TGGAGCCGTACACGACCGTGCACCAACTGCTCTCGACGATCACGGGCGTGCTCGAGCGCGAGCGCACGCCGCTGGAGTGCGTGCGCGCCTGTTTCCCGGGCGGCTCGATGACGGGCGCGCCGAAGCTGCGCACGATGGAGATCATCGACGACATCGAGCGCGAGGCGCGAGGCGTGTACTCAGGCGCCATCGGCTATTTTGGCCTCGACGGCGTGGTCGACCTGAACATCGTGATCCGCACGATCGTGATGCGCCCGGGCGCGACCACTATCGGCGCGGGCGGGGCGATCGTGATGCAGTCCGACCCGGCCGAGGAGTTCGACGAGATCCTGCTGAAGGCGCGCGCGCCGATGGCGGCGATCGCGCGGGCCGTCACGGGCAGCGACTCGCCTGAGGCGTGGACCGTGGAGCTCGACCCTCAAGCCGCATTCGCGGGGACGGCGTCATGGATTCCATGACGCCGGTTGAGTTGGGGAGGGCGGTGACGGCCTTGTGAATACGACGGCCACCTGGCGGGTGCGTGCGGGTGCGCGCGGGGATGTCGCGGCGGTCGCGGCCGCCGTGCGGGAGCTGCTCGTCGAGCTCGGCGGCACGCCGGCCTCGGCGCAGGGACTGGAGGAGGCGGCTCGGGCGCTCGTCGAGGACGGGGACGCGGGAGCGCTGCTCGTGGCGGACGCCGACGGCGAGCTCGTGGGCGTGCTCGGCGTGAGCTGGCAGCTGGCGATGCGCATTCCGGGCCGCTACGGGCTGATCCAGGAGCTGTGGGTGCATCCATCGTGGCGCGGGAGGACGATCGGCGGCGATCTGCTCGTGGCGCTGTTCGAGCTCGCGCGCGAGCGGGGCGTCGCGCGCATCGAGGTGGGGCTGCCGAGCGAGCGCTTCGCGCGCCTGGCGGCGACGGAGGCGTTCTACGCGAACAATGGCTTCGCGACGATCGGCACACGCATGCGGCGGTTGCTATGAGTGACACCACCTCGACCACTCCTCGCCGTCCGGCGAGGAGTGCCGCCACAGAGAGGCTGCTGATGGTGGAGCAGCGACGCAACGGCGACGAAGGCGGCGGCGCGCCGTGGATCCTCGACCGGCACGGACGCCAGATGCAGGGTCGCGACGACGAGCGCCGCACCTCGGAGCTGCGCAGCGGGCTCACGCGCCACGCGGGCGTGCGACCGGCGACCGCCGACGCCGCCTCCGAGGACGTCGAGCGCATCCTCGACGCCCTGCACGAGCGCGACTACCTCGACGCGCTCAGAGGGGTCAGCTCGAACGAGCCGACGCTGATGCCCGAGTGGGCGCCGCCGGGCCTGCCCGCCGACAGCCCGGTGTGGGCGGGCGTCGTGGCGACCGCCTTCGAGGGAGTGCGCACGGCGGTCACGGCGGCCGAGCGGATCGTGGCGGGCGCGCGCTTCACGTACGCGCTCTGCCGCCCACCGGGCCATCACGCCGGCCCGGCGTGGCTCGGCGGCTATTGCTACCTGAACACCGCCGCGGCGGCCGCTTACGCCCTCTGCGAGGGCCGTGTCAAGCCGGTGGCGATCCTCGACCTCGACTTCCACTTTCCGACGGGCACCTCGGCGATCGTGGCGCCCCTGGCGAACGTGAGCCTCTGCTCGCTGCACGCCTCGACGATCGCGGAGGTGCCGTGGCGAACGGTCGAGCCGGGAGCGCGCGAGCGCTTCGTCGAGTTCGCGACGACGCCGGACGCCGGCAGCTATATCCGGGCGCTGCGCGAGGCGATCGACGAGCTCGCGCAGTCCTCGGCCGCGCTCGTGCTGTCGCTCGGCTATGACACCGTCGCGAGCGACCCGCACGGAAGCTGGGACTTCCCGCCGGCGATCTTCGCGGAGATCGGGCGCGTGCTGGCGGCCTCGGGGCTGCCGATCTGCGTCGTCCAGGAGGGCGGCTACTCGCTCGACGCGCTGGCGGAGTGCAGCCACGCCTTCGCCACAGGCCTGCTGGACGGAGAAGCCCGGTGAGCGGCCTCGAGCCCTATCGCGAGCGCCTGGACGAGCTCGACGAGCAGATCGCGCGCCTGCTGGGCGAGCGCTTCGACGTGTGCCGCGAGGTGGCCTGCCACAAGCGCGAGCACGGGATCCCGATGATGCAGCCCGAGAGGGTGGCGCACGTGCGCGAACGCTACCTCGCCCGCGGCGCCGAGCTGGACCTGCCGGCGGACTTCACCGAAGCGCTGTTCGAGCTGCTGATCGGCGCGACCTGCAAGCTGGAGGACGAGCTGATCGGCGAGCCGGCCCCGGCGGCCGAGGCGAGCGAGCGATGAGACCGCTATCGAGCCCATGCACCAGCCGGGGCTCGAACCCGGATCACCGGATTTTAAGTCCGGTCCTTTCACCGCTTAAGGTACTGGTGCCAGTTGCCCACCCAAACCGGTACCTCTCGCCGAGGAGTCGGCGAGGCCTCATGGGTCGGTTGCTAGGCGGCAGAGTACCACATCTTCCGACACGTCGTACCTTCAGATTGCTGGAAATGCGCCCCGGGAGAAACGCCGCATGAGCGCCGCACAGAGCTTCCCGTTGCGCGCGCACGACGCCCCCCTGCCGCCCGGCCCGCGTATGCCGAGCGCGCTGCAGGCGGTCGCCTGGGCACGACGCCCGCTGCCGTTCCTGGAGCGCTGTCGGAGACGCTACGGCGACACCTTCACCATCCGCGTGCGCCACTCCGGCACGTGGGTGATCCTCGCAGACCCCGAGGACGTGAAGCGCGTGTTCACCGCCGACCACGCGGTGCTCGGCGTGGGCGTCGCGAACTCGATCCTCGGCCCGCTGCTCGGCCCGCGCTCGGTGATGCTGCTGGAGGAACCCGAGCACGTGAGGCGCCGCAAGCTGATGCTGCCGCCGTTCCACGGCGAGCGCATGAAGGGGTACAGCGAGATGATGGCCGACGTGACGCGCCGCGAGCTGGCGGGCTGGCCGCTCGGCGTTCCGTTCGAGCTGTGGCCGCGCATGCAGGAGATAACGCTCGAGGCGATCATGCGCGTCGTCTTCGGACCCTGCGACACCGACCGCCTCGAACGCCTGCGCGGATTGCTGCGGCGGCTCACGAACTGGATGAACGACCCGCGCCGCCTGACGCTGCTGGCCGCTGCCGGCCCCAGTCGCTTCGCGGGCAACAGCGACTACCGCGCGATGATGGGGCCGGTCGAGGACGCCGTGCTCGAGGAGGTGCGCCGCCGCCAGCGCCAGCCGGACTGCACCGACGGCACGGACATCGCCGCGATGCTCGGTGAGGCGCACTACGAGGACGGCGCGCCGATGACAGAGCAGGACCTGCGCGACGAACTCGTGACGCTGCTCACCGACGGCCCCACGTCGAGCCTGCTCTCATGGGCGTTCGAGCGGATCCTGCGCCACCCCGACAAGCTCGCGCGCCTGCGCGCGGAGATCGACATGGGCGAGGACGACGCCTATCTCGACGCCGTCGTCAAGGAGACGATGCGCCTCTGCCCGGCCGCGCCGATCGTCGTGCGCAAGCTGCTCGAGCCGATGGAGCTCGGCGGCCACACGATCCCCGCGGGAACCACCATCGCCCCGTGCGTGCACCTCGTGCACCGCCGCGAGGACGTCTACCCCGAGCCGCTCAGCTTCAGACCCGAGCGCTTCCTGGAGCGGCCCGCGGGCACGTACACGTGGATCCCGTTCGGCGGCGGCGTCCGGCGCTGCCTGGCCGCGAGCTACGCGCAGCTCTTGATGAAGCAGGTCATGGGCACGGTGATCGGCGCGATCGACCTGCGGCCCGCCGACCCGCGATCCGAGCGGCCCGTGAAGAGCGCGATCGCGTTCGTGCCACACAGACACGCTATGGTGATCGCCACGCGGCGCGGCGCGGCGCCGCTGCCGGCGGCGCGAGCAGCGGCTCTCACGGTGGCCGGATAGGTCGTCAGCCGTAGTAGCGCGCGATCACCTGCAGCTGGCTGAAGAGGTCGTGGGCGAGCACGAGGGCCACGATCAGCACGCCCGTCGCCGGTCCCCAGCGGCGCCCGGCGCCGCGCGCGGCGAGCGCGAGCACTGCTCCCCATAGGGCCAGCATCGGCAGCAGGTAGCGCGCGTCGGTGAATTCCGCCACCCTGCTGGGGAAGGTCAGCCAGCCGGCGCCCGCGACGAGCGCCAGCACCCCGAGGCTGATCGCGGCGTAGACGGCGAGCTCGGCGGCGCGCGCTCGCAGCGCCGTCCGGCCGGCCGCGAGCCCGCGGATGCAGAGCGCGGCGACGACGCCCGCCGGGATGAGCGCCGCGTCATACACCCATCTCGGGAAGGCGGTGTCCGACCACCCGTACAGCCCGACCGTGTCCCTGAACCAGATCTGGCGCGTGCTGAAGAGCTCCCCGAAGTCGTTGCTCATCCCGGGCAGCCGCGGCAGATAGAACTGCCACATGTAGCTCAGCTCGCTGGAAAGCGATCTGCTGCCATTCGTCACGCTCGCGACGCTGCCCGACAGGAAACCGAACGTGGGATGGTCGGACAGCACGTTGACGAGCGCGTAGAGGGCCCCCGGGCTCAACCCGATCAGCAGCGCCGGCGCCAGCAGCCGGTGGTAGGCCCGCAAACCCGACGTCCGCGCCTCGCGCCGCGCGGCAACGAGCACGCCCAGCATCGCGCCGGGCGCCAGGCCGATGAAGTTCAGCTTGGTCAGGAAGCCAGCTGCGATCAGCGCTCCGATCGCGATCGCCATCCGTTGCGTGAGCCCGCGCCGGAAGGCGCGCGCAAGGCAGTAGAACAGGGCGGCGGAGACCGCGAACAGCAGCGCGTCGGGGTTGACCGTGCTGGAGGCGTACCCCAGCAACGGCGCGAGCGCAACCCCGAGCCCCCCGACCGTCCACGCCCAGCGCGCGGCCGGCAGCGCCTCGCGCAGGAACAGGAACACAAACAGCGCGGTCACACCCGCCATCAGCGCACTCAACAGCCGCATCAGCGCCA
>DASUDH010000190.1:0-2408 GCA_036275675.1 Solirubrobacteraceae bacterium
GTTCGGCCTTCCGGCCGAGCAGCACGCGATCGAGACCGGGCAGCATCCCGCGGGGACGACGGCGCACAACATCGCGACGTTCAAGCGTCAGCTCAAGATGCTCGGCTTCAGCTACGACTGGTCGCGGGAGATCGACACCACCGCTCCGGGCTACGTGCGCTGGACGCAGTGGATCTTCCTGCAGCTCTTCCGGCGCGGGCTCGCGTACCAGGCGACGGTGCCCGTCAACTGGTGTCCCGCGCTCGGCACCGTGCTCGCCAACGAGGAAGTCGTCGATGGCAAGAGCGAGCGCGGCGGCCATCCCGTCTATCGCACGCCGCTCCGACAGTGGATGCTGAAGATCACCGCCTATGCCGATCGGCTCGCCGAGGACCTCGCGCTCGTCGACTGGCCCGAGGGGACGCTCACCGCGCAGCGCCGCTGGATCGGCCGTTCGGAGGGCGCCGAGATCGCCTTCGGTGTCGACGGTCACCCGGAGGCGCGCATCGCCGTCTTCACGACGCGGCCCGATACTCTCATGGGCGCGACCTACGTCGTGCTCGCGCCCGAGCACGAGCTGACGCGCACGCTGGCAACGCCGGCTCGGCGCGAGGCCGTCGCCGCGTACGTCGAGGCGGCCGCCCGCAAGAGTGAGCTGGACCGCGTCGCGCTCGCCAAGACGAAGACCGGGGTTTCGACCGGCGCCGTGGCCATCCACCCGATCACCGGAGCTCGCCTGCCGATCTGGGTGGCCGACTACGTGCTTGGCGGCTACGGGACCGGTGCCGTCATGGCCGTCCCCGGGCACGATCAGCGCGACTTCGAGTTCGCGACCGCCTTCGGTCTTCCGATCGTCGAGGTCGTGAGCCCGGACGGGCGACTGCACGACGCGCTCGAGGCCGCGTACGTCGACGACGGCGTCAACGTCCGCAGCGGCGAGTTCGACGGCCTGGCGACGCCCGCAGCCAAAGGCGCGGTCGTCCGCCGACTCGAGGCGCTCGGCCGCGGCCGCGGCACGGTCAGCTACCGGCTGCGCGACTGGGTCTTCTCGCGCCAGCGCTACTGGGGCGAGCCCATCCCGATCTACTTTCCGGTCGAGCTCGCCGACCCGACCGGCGACCCTCGGCGAGGGGCCGCGCACACGATTCGCTATGACCAGCCGCTCGCGGTCGACGAGTCCGAGCTGCCGCTGCGTTTGCCCGAGCTAGCCGATTACAACCCGGGCGAGGACCCGGCCGGCCCGCTCGCGCGCGTCGGCGACTGGCGCTTCTTCCGACGCGACGGTCGCTGGTTCGCACGCGAGACCAATACCATGCCGCAATGGGCGGGCTCGTGCTGGTACTACCTGCGGTTTCTCGACCCGGACGACGACGACAGGCCCTGGGCGATGGACGCATACGACGCGTGGATGCCCGTCGACCTCTACGTCGGCGGCACCGAGCACGCGGTGCTCCACCTCCTCTACGCCCGCTTCTGGCACAAGGTGCTCTTCGATCTCGGTCACGTCCGGCACCCCGAGCCGTTCATGAAGCTCGTGCACCAGGGGACGATCCTGGGCGAGGACAACGAACGGATGTCGAAGTCGCGGGGCAACGTCGTGAATCCCGACGACATCGTACGGGAGTACGGCGCCGACGCGCTCCGACTCTACGAGATGTTCATGGGGCCGCTCGAGGCGGTGAAGCCGTGGCAGACCTCGCAGATCCAGGGCGTGGTTCGCTTCCGCGACCGGCTCTACGCGGTCTGTCGCCAGCCCCTCGCGGAGGCGATCGACGACCCCACGCACCGGCTGCTCCACCGGACCATCAAGAAGGTCAGCACCGACATCGACGCGATGGCCTTCAATACGGCCATCTCAGCCCTCATGGTCTTCGTGAACCACCTCGCCCGCCTCTCCGCGATGCCGCGCGAGGCGGTGCGGACGCTGGTCCTTCTCGTCTCGCCGTTCGCTCCGCACGTCGCCGAGGAGCTGTGGCAGCATCTCGGCCACCCGGCATCGCTCGCGTATGAGCCCTGGCCAGCGTGGGACGAGGCCCTCGCGGTCGACGACGTGATCGAGCTCCCCGTCCAGGTGAACGGCAAGGTGCGCGGACGCGTCCAGCTCGCCCGCGACGCCTCCGAGGCGGACGCGCGCGCGGCGGCGCTGGCCGCGGATGGGATCGCGGCGCGCCTGGCCGGGCAGGCGGTGCGGAAGTTCGTCTACGTGCCGGGGCAGGTCGTGAATCTCGTGGTCGGCTGAAGACAGGCGCCTCGGATGCTCCTAACCGGTCCCCTCCCTCTCGCGGGTGACCGGCTGGAGCCGCGTTTGCCGAAGTAGCTCGTTCTGCTCTCGTAGTAGCGCGATGATTTCCTCGTTCTGTTCCTGCAGCCGAGGCAAGATCGACATCACGAGCTTCGGGGGCGAGTTCGCGGGCAGCCCTTCCATCACG
>DASUDH010000191.1:0-3072 GCA_036275675.1 Solirubrobacteraceae bacterium
TCTCGAAGGCGCATCGTGCGGAGAGTTGCGTGCGGTGCTTGAGCACGAGCGCTACCACGGGTCGTAGGCTCGATCGGTGGACCCGCTACCGATGGCTCCGAGCTGTGCCCTTGACGAGAGCGGACTGCGCCAGCAGCTAGAGCGCTACCGGCAGGCGGGCCGGGGCGCTCGCCTGATCGAGCGCACTCGCCGGAGCCTTGTCGTTGACCTCGACCGTGGGGTAGACACGACGCTCGTTGAGGAGACGATCGCCACCGAGCGGGAGTGTTGCCCGTTCTTCGGCTTGGGCTGGGAGCCGAACATTAGGCGCCTGACCATCTCGGTATCGCAGGCAGAGCACGAGCCGGCGCTCGAGGCCATCGCGTTTGCCCTCGCTCTCGAAACGCTTGCTCACGGCGACGGATCAGATTGAGCCCGTGCTCACAGCTTTCGGGGCCGCCGCAGTCACCCTCATGGTGGCGATGTACGCACTCGAGAGTCGCCACGCCCGATTCGTTCTCGCGTTCGCCTGTGGCTGCGTGCTCTCAAGCGTCTACGGGTTCCTTGCGGATACCTGGCCTTTCGGCGTGGTTGAGGCGATTTGGGCTGTTGTGGCATTGTGTCGTTATCACGCGAGCATATACAGCCGACGACGCTCCCCGAGCGTATCCGCGAGGCGTAAAAGTCCAGGGTCCGCGTCATAACGGCCGAACGGATGCCCACACTGCCCGCAGGAGTTCGTCCTTGGTGTAGACGCGGGCTGGGTCCTGAGCAAGATGCACGAGCAGTTCGTACTTCAACCGGCGCAATCGACACGGGCTGCCCCGATCGTTACCTCGTGCGCTGCGGTGTCGATCTGATCTGTCAGAGCGCGCCCACTCCAGATGACCACTGACGCTGGCGAGGCGGTTGGCGGCCGGCCGAAGCCCTCAGCCGATCTGCTCCGCCAACTCGACGATGATTCCCTCCGGGCCGCGGACGTAGCAGAGTCGATAGCTGTCTTTGTAGCGCTCCACCTCGCCAACGAGCTCCGCGCCGTGGGCTCGCAAGCTAGCGACGACGGCGTCGATATCGTCGACTGCGAATGCGACATGGCGGATGCCCGGGGTGTTCGCCGGCGCGTGCCGGTCGCCGGCCCGGCCCGACGGAGCGTGAAACTTCGTCAGCTCGAGCCGTCCGTGGCCGTCCGGGGTCTCCACCATCGCGATCTCCGCCCGGACGCCCTCGAGCCCCACCACGCGGTCCACCCAACCGCCCTCGACCGGCGCCTCGCCCTGCAGCTTGAGTCCGAGCTCGACGAAGAACGCCGTCGCAGCCGCGAGGTCGTCGACCACGATGCCCACGTGATCCATGCGTTGGATCGTCATGCGCTCGACTGTAGCGACACGACGGTCCCAGCTACAGCGTCTCTGGGTTGCCGATCGGCTGGTGGGAACGCGCCGCCCATTGGTCTGAAGAGACCAGCGATGAGCTGCTCGGCTCAATCGGGTCATAGCTGGGTACGCGAGCCTATGGAAGACGCTCAGTGAGATGACTGTTCCTCCTGACGTCGTGCGCCGCTACTTCGAGCTGGACCCGCACCAGGTCGAGCCGTTCGTCGCCCTGTTCTGCGGCGACGCGATAGCCGTCGACGAGGGCGAAACTCATCGCGGGACGGATGAGATCCGCTCGTGGCGTGCCGGGCCGGCGACGAGTGACCTGTCGGGCCTGCGTTGATCGTGTGGCCGCGGAGGGTAGAGCCACCACTAGACCCCGCGCTCCACAGGGCTCCTCATCTGAAGCGTCTCGACCGCCTGGAGGGTCCCGGCTCCTGCGCGACTGGCGAACGCGCGCAAGCAGGCGTACTTCCGGGCAGCCGGTACCGGTTGTCCGCAACTGACCGGTATATCTTCGCCGCCATCCACGTGATCCCCGGCAGCAGGATCACGCGGCCGGTGATCTTCCAGATCCGTCCAGCGGTGTTCAGTATTGCGGCGATCGCCTCGTGTCCCGAGCGGACCGTACCGTCGATCTGAACCCATTGCACGGCGTCGGTCACCTGCTCCTCGGTTATTCCTAGCTCAGCAAGATCGGTGGACTGCCACGCGAGGATCTCCGCATCCGGCCCGATCCTCTCCAGGACACGCGCACAGCTCGTACAGAACGCGCAGTCCCCGTCGTAGAGGAGTACCGGACGCACGCGACGGCTCACGTGCATCTTTCTTGTCTCGCGCTAAGGCCCGCTTTTTCGGTGTGGCTGGCCATGTCAGTCCCACGATTCGCTGAGCAGTCGATCGAACGCGATTCGCAGCACCTGGTGACGGGTCTTTTCACCGTGCTGCGCTGCGATGAAGTAGCTGCCGATGAACAGCGAGAAGACCAGCATGCAGCGGGCCTCGACATCGTTCTCATCCACGCAAAACTGCCCGAA
Source organism: Solirubrobacteraceae bacterium (assembly GCA_036275675.1). GTDB lineage: Bacteria > Actinomycetota > Thermoleophilia > Solirubrobacterales > Solirubrobacteraceae > Palsa-744. The sequence continues at coordinate 2,390 of DASUDH010000191.1, forward strand.
CAGCGAGCGCATGTACACCATGCGTCGGTTGTCGACCCTGCGCAGTCGCTCGGCGACGTCACTGTCGTGGCGCGACCAGTCTCGAAGTGCGAGCTCTACGGCAAGCAGATCGGCCGCAAGCACATCGCTCGGGGAGGCCAGCTCGAATAGCTGCTGCAACTTGGCGCGCGGGTCGGCCGGCTGGCTCTCGACGCGCGCGATGACGTCGTCGACCACAGCCTTCTCCCATGTGTCGAGCATCTCCTCAAGCAGCGCCTGGCGATCCGCGAAGTGCCAGTAGAAGCCACCCTTGGACACGCCCAAGGACGCGGCCAGCGCCTCGACCCGCACGGCATCCGGGCCTCCTTCCGCCAGGGCCTGCAACGCGGCGTCGATCCATACGCCGCGTGGAGTCCGGACATTCGCCATCAGCATATCTATACGGCACCGTATTGACAGATGCAAGCGATCTGTCGTAACATCCATACGATACCGTATGGATCGAGGATGACTATGAGGCTTCAGAACTCAGCACACGAATCTCGCCCCTGGCGCATCCGTGCAATCGCACAAGACTTCACGCTGGAAGACGTCTGGACCCTTCCGGCCGTGAGCGGTGGCGCCCAGGACTTCCAAACGGCGATCGAGATGGCGGTTTCCTTCGATCCGGCCAACGCGGAATCCCTCCCAACCCGCGTCCTGTG
>DASUDH010000192.1:0-2920 GCA_036275675.1 Solirubrobacteraceae bacterium
CGGCATGACGATCGACGCCGCGCGCGCCGGCCGGCGCGTGCGGGAGCTGGAGCTCGACCTGTCCCACCGCGCCACGGGCCGGACCCTCGGCGGGTTCGCGCACCGGGGGCGCCAGCTCGTCGACTTCGTGCGCGTGTACCGCGCGCGGCGCTGAGCCGGCGGGCGAGCCGCGCGGCCCGAGCAGGGAGGATCAACCGGCAGATGCCGCTGGGGGCGCTGTTAGCCTCCAGCCGAGTGTGGCGTTCGCTCAAGTGGTGGCGACTCGTGGCGCTCGTCGTGGTCGCGACGCTCGCCGTGCCGGCGATCCCCAACCCGGATGCCCAGCCTGCCGCCGAACTGGAGCTGGGACTGGTGGCGGGCAGGGGAGTTCCGCTCCAGCCGCGCGAGTCGCGCCGGCTCGGCGCCAGGGTCGTGCGCGTCGAGTTCTCGATCGAAAGCTCCCCGCGGCAGCTCGCGCCGGTCATCGCCGCGTACGCGCGCGCGGGCGTGCGCGTGCTGCCGCTCGCGGGCTTCATCGGTCGCGTGCCCTCGCAGTCCGAAGCCGAACATCTGGCGGCGTGGGCGGCCGCGTTCGGCCCGGGGGGCTCGTTCTGGCGACACCGCGCCGGTGGGGCGCTCGCGGTGCGCGACATCGAGTTCGGCAACGAGACCAGCTACAGCTACCAGTTCGGCGGCTGTGGCTCGGGCTGCCGGCTGTACATGCCGCGCGCGCGGGCGTACGCGCTCGCGTTCCTCGCGGCCCAGCAGGCGATCGCGGGCCCGCAGGGCAACCCCGGCGTCGGTCTGCTCGCGCAGGCCGACTACGGCGGGGACGGCAACGAATGGGTGAACGGCATGTTCGACGCCGTCCCCGACCTCGCTTGGCGCGTGGCGGGCTGGACGGTTCACACCTATGGTCCGCGCTCGCGCTGGCAGCCACGCCTCGACGCGCTCATCGGCCAGACCAGGGCGCGGGGTGCGCCGGCGAGCATCCCGATCTACATCACCGAGCTCGGTCTTGCCAGTGACAACGGGGCGTGCCTGAGTGACAACTACGACTGGAGCCGGTGCATGACCTACACCGAGGCGGGCAGCGCGCTGAGCTCGACGGTCGCCTCGATCCGCGCGCGCTACGGGGCACGGATCCATTCGATCTTCGTCTACCAGCTCGCCGATCACGCCTCGCCGGGCCGCGACACCAACCGCGAGGACTATTTCGGCGTGCTGCGCCGGGACGGCTCGCCGAAGGGTGCCTACACGGCGGCCGTGCGGGCGCTGCTGCGCGCCAACCCGTAGCGAGCCACCCCAGCAGGTAGGCTCGCCTGCGTGTCGGTCTCGATCAAAGTCTCGCGATGATCCTCGCAATCGACCAGGGGACGACCGGTACGACGTGCATCGTCTTCGACGCGCAGGCGCAGCCGGTGGGCAGGGCCTATCGCGAGCTTACCCAGCACTTCCCGAGGCCCGGCTGGGTGGAGCACGACGCGCGGGAGATCTGGGAGCTGACGCGGGTCGTCGCGGGCGAGGCGCTGGCAGACGCCGAAGTGCGGCCGGGAGAGCTCGTGGCGGTGGGGATGACCAACCAGCGCGAGACCGTGTGCGTGTGGGACCCGGCGAGCGGCGAGCCGCTGCACAGGGCGATCGTGTGGCAGGACCGTCGCACCGCGGAGCGCTGCGACGAGCTGCGCGCTGCCGGGCACGAGCGGCTCGTGCGCGAACGGACGGGGTTGGTGCTCGACCCGTACTTCTCGGGCACGAAGATCGAGTGGCTGCTCGAGAACGTGGAGGGGTTGCGCGAGCGCGCGCGCACGGGGGGCGCCGTGTTCGGCACGATCGACGCGTGGCTGACGTTCAAGCTCACAGGCGAGCACGCGACAGACCCGTCGAACGCGTCGCGCACGATGCTGTACGACATCGCGGCGCGGCGCTGGGATCCGGAGCTGCTTGCGCTGCTGGGCGTCCCCGAGCGGGCGCTGCCGCGCGTGGCGGCTAGCGCGGGCACGCTCGGAGTGACGAGGCCCGAAGCGCTGCACGGCCACGCCGTACCCGTGGCGGGCGTCGCCGGCGACCAGCAGGCGGCCCTGTTCGGCCAGGCGTGCGTGGACCCGGGCATGGGCAAGAACACGTATGGCACCGGCTCGTTCGCGCTGCTCAACACGGGCTTCGTGGCGCCCGAGCCTGTGCTCGGTCTGGTGGGGACGGTGGCGTGGGGGATTGGGGGATCGACCGCGTATGCGCTGGAGGCGTCGATCTTCGTGACGGGCGCAGCCGTGCAGTGGCTGCGCGACGGGCTTGGCGTGATCGAGCGGGCGAGCGACACCGAAGCGCTCGCGGCTTCGCTGCAGAGCAACGACGGTGTGTACTTCGTGCCCGCGCTCACAGGTCTCGGCTCGCCGCACTGGGATCCGCACGCGCGCGGGACGATCCTCGGGCTGACGCGCGGCGCCGGACGGGCGCACCTGGCGCGGGCGACACTCGAGGCGATCGCCTACCAGACGGTCGATGCGCTGCGCGCGATGCAGCCCGCCTCGGCCGAGCCGCTGAGCGAGCTGCGCGCCGACGGCGGCGCCACTGCCAACCGCTGGCTGATGCAGTTCCAGGCCGATGTCCTGGGCGTGCCCGTGGTGGTGCCCGAGATCGCCGAGACCACCGCGCTCGGGGCCGCCTACCTCGCTGGCGTGGGAATCGGGGCGTGGACGGTCGCCGACGTGCGCGCGGGCTGGAAGGAGGGCGCGCGCTACGAGCCGCGCATGAGCGATGACGAGCGTGAAACGCTGCTCGCCGGCTGGGCCGAGGCGCTCGAGCGTACCCGCTCTCGATGAAGGTGCTGTTCCGGCCGGTACATGTACCGGCCGGCCGGACCGTACATGTACGGTCCGGGACCGCGCCGCATGCGGCGCGGTCTTCCCGAAGGGATGAAAGGACGTGCCATTCCGCGCGT
>DASUDH010000193.1:0-7170 GCA_036275675.1 Solirubrobacteraceae bacterium
GATGATCCTGGCGGGCAGGACGATTACCTCTGCGCTGCGCCCCCCCTACCCCTATGGGGGCGAGTTCGTCTCACAGTTCCTGTTCGCGCTGCGCCTGTGCTGGTTCCCGCTGCTGATCTCCACTGTGGCGATCTGCTACGCCGCGCCCGGCCTGCAGGCGGCCAACTTCCTCACCCTCTTCGGCGCGCTGGACCGGCTCGGCGGGATCTTCGTGCTCGCCGCGATCCGCGAGATCGGCCCCAACGTGACCGCGATCGTGCTCGCGGGTGTCGCCGGCACCGCGATCACCGCCGACCTCGGCGCGCGCAAGATCCGCGAGGAGCTCGACGCGCTGCAGGTGCTCGGCGTGGACCCCGTCAAGAACCTCGTCGTGCCGCGCTTCCTCGCCCTGATGCTGGTCACCGGCCTGTTCAACGTCTACGCGATCCTGTTCGGCCTGTTCGGCGGCATCCTCGCCGAGCTCGTCAACGGTCAGCCACTAGGCCCGTTCTGGGACACGCTGTTCGCCAACGCCTCCACCACCGACCTGTGGGGATCGGCGCTGAAGACGACGATCTTCGGCGCCATTATCGCGATCGTCTGCTGCTACAAGGGCATGACCGCCTCCGGCGGCGCCGAGGGCGTCGGACGCGCGGTCAACCAGGCGGTCGTCATCACCTTCCTGGCGATCTTCGCGTTCGACTACGTCTACACCCAGACCTTGCTCGCCACGCATCCCAACATTCTGGTCATCAAGTGAACGAACTGCTCGCCACGCCGCGCGAATGGATCGCCTCGACTGGCGAGATCGGCCGCTTCGCGAGCAACGTTGTACGCGATGTGTGGGGCCTGCGTGTCTTCCGCTTCTTCGGCGAGGCCCTGCGCCAGTCGGGCATCCTGATCGTCTCCTCGACGCTGATCATATGGGCCCTGATGTTCGTGCTGGGTCTGGAGTGTGGCATCGAGGGCGCCTACTTCCTCGAGGCCCAGGGAGCGCCCGCATATGCAGGCGTATTTACCGCATGGTGCGACCTGCGCGAGATCATTCCCTACGCGTTCGGCTACATGATGGCCGCCAAGGTCGGCACAGGGATCGTCGCCGAGCTCGGAGCGATGCGCATCTCCGACGAGATCGACGCGCTCGAGGTGATGGGCATCGACTCGCTCACCTTCCTATGCGCCACCCGCCTGCTCGCCGCCTGGATCGTGCTGCCGTTCATGTACCTGGCGGGTGTCGGCGCGGCCTTCCTTGCCTCCTACATCGCCGTCGTGCAGCAGGTCGCCACGGTCTCCGCGGGCGGCTACTTCCTCATCTTCTGGCAGTTCCAGAACCCACCCGACTTCCTGTTCAGCCTCATCAAGGCGATGTTCATGGCCACCGCGATCGTGCTCGTCGGCTGCTACTACGGCTACAACGCGAGCGGCGGTCCCGTCGGCGTGGGCACCGCCACCGCCAAGTCGATGGTCCTGAACATCATCCTCGTGCATCTGATCGGGATGCTCGGCACACAGGTCTTCTGGGGCGCCAATCCACGCGCCCCGATCGGAGGGTGATCGTGGCAACGCACCCCACAGAGCACAGGCGCGAGCAAGACGCCTCCGGAGCGGGAGGCGACCACCCCCCCTCAAAAAATTCCTCCCCTGGGGGCCCGTCTCCGGCAGGGACTGCTTCCCGGGATGCCCCCCCGGGGGGCGGGGGGGAGTCCGAGTTCGAGTTCCACACGGGCGCCAATCGTCCCACTGGCCTCCCCGACGCGATCGAGTTCATTGGCGTCCACAAGTCATTCGGCTCGAACCACGTCTTGCGCGGCCTGAACATGGGCCTGCCCGAAGGCCAGATCTCGATGATCATCGGGCCCTCCGGCACGGGCAAGTCTGTCTGCATCAAGCACATCGTCGGGCTGCTCTATCCCGACGAGGGCGACGTGATCGTGCAGGGACAGTCGATCCCGAGCCTGCCCGACGCCGAGCTGTTCGAGACGCGTAAGAAGTTCGGCGTGCTCTTCCAGGACGGCGCTCTCTTTGGCTCGATGAACCTGTACGACAACATCGCGTTCCCCTTGCGCCAGCACACTGAGAAGGGCGACGATGAGATCGCCGAGATCGTCCATCGGCGCATGCGTGAGGTCGGCCTCGGCGACGCCGGCGAGAAGATGCCCAACGAGCTATCCGGCGGGATGCGCAAGCGCGCCGGCTTCGCCCGCTCGCTCGTGCTCGACCCCGAGATCGTCCTGTTCGACGAGCCCGACTCGGGCCTTGATCCGGTGCGCACCGCGCTGCTGTGCGAACTGATCAAAGAGGTCCACGAGGAGAACGGCGGCACCTACGTCGTCATCACCCACGACATCATGTCCGCCCGCCGAGTCGCCGAGCACATCTCGGTGCTGTGGCGCGGGCGCATCGTAGAATCCGGGCCGGCCGCCGAGCTGTTCGACTCCGAGAACCCGTTCGTCCGCCAGTTCCTCTCGGGCGAAGCTCAGGGCCCTCTCGGTATGGAGTGAGCGCCCGGTGCTCCGGCGTGCGGACACCGGGCGCGGCGCTAGCCTTCAAACGTGACCGCTGCCGGGCTGCTCCCGAGGTTGGCCGCTGGCGCGGCACGCCGGCCGCTGGTCACGGTCGCGCTGCTCGCCGCGCTCGGTGTGGTGTGCGCCCTCGCCGCGCTCGGCCTGCGCCCCACCGCCGCCACCGACACGCTTGTGGGACGCTCCAGCTCCGCCTACAAGGATACCCAGCGCTTCTACGCGCGCTTCGGCGAAGAGCCCGTCGAGGTGCTCGTCAGGGGCGACCTGCGCAAGCTCGTGCTGAGCTCGGACATCGACCGGCTCGTGGGCTTGGAGGGGTGTCTCTCGGGCAACGTGCCCGCCTCGGCGCTGACACAGGAGGGCGGGGCCGGCGGGCCGTGCGGCCGACTCGCTCGCGCCAAAGCCGTGAAGGTGGTGTTCGGGCCGGGCACTTTCCTCAACGAGGCGGCGTTCCAGATCGACCGGACACTCGCCTCGAAAAGCGCGCAGGCCGAAGCCGAAGCCAGGCGCGCGCAGAAGATCGTCTACACAAAGGCGCTCGCCCGCGGCCTGCCCGTGCAGGAAGCCACCACGCTTGGTGAGCAGGCGCGCAAGGCCACGATGGCGGGCTTCGCGGCGGAAGTAAGCGCGCTGGCGATCCGCTACGGACTCAACAAACCGCCTACGCTCAACGATCGCCGCTTCGTCTCCACAGTGGTGTTCGACTCCACCAAGCCATCCGGCACCCCCAAGCAGCGCTTCGCCTACCTCTTCCCCGGCCGCGACTCGGCGCTCGTGTCGCTGCGCTTGAAAGCCGGACTCTCGGAAGCGCGGCGCTCACACGCGATCGACCTGATCCGCAAGGCCGTAGCAATGCCCCAGTGGCGCCTCCAGAACGGCGGGAGCTATCTCGTCACGGGGGAGCCCGTCATCGTCGACGATCTCACCGGCTCCATCGCACGCTCGATCGAGCTGCTGCTCGTCGCGGTGCTGCTCGTCATGGCGCTCTCGCTCTCGCTCATCTTCAAGGGTCGCCCCCGCCTGCTGCCGCTCGCCGTCGCGCTGCTCGCGGCCGCGCTCACGTTCGGGGGGCTCGCGCTGTGGGGCGCCTCTCTCACGATGGCCTCGGTCGCGGTGCTCCCGGTGCTTGTCGGCCTCTCGGTCGACTACGCGATCCAGTTCCAATCGCGTATCCACGAAGCTCGCGCGGCGGGCGCGACAGACACGCTCGAGGCGGTGCGCCACGCCGCCGCCGAGGGCGCGCCGGCGCTCGCCACGGCCGCGCTCGCCAGCGTCGGCGGGCTGCTCGTGCTGATGCTCTCCCCGGTGCCGATGGTGCGCGGCTTCGGCTTGCTGCTGGTGGTGGGCGTCGCGCTCGCTTTCCTCTGCGCCCTCACCGCCGGCTCGGCGGCGATGGCGCTCGCCGCGAAAGAGGGGAGTGTGGGATCACCGTCTTGGGGTGACTCGCGCGCGCGCGCGAAGGAGGGCTTGCTCCGCGCGCACGCACGAGTCATGTCGAATTGGATAAACCAACACCCGCGACGCCGGCTTGCTCCGGCGTGGCAGGGCGCGCGGGAGATCCTCACCGACAACGCCTTCACGCGCCTCGTGTCGCGCCTCGCGCTCGATGTCTCGGTGCGCCGGCCGGGGCGGGTGCTCTGCATCGGCCTGGCCCTCGCCGTGCTCGGCTGGGGGCTCGACACGCAGACGCATGTGCAAACCGACATCGCCAAGCTCGCCCCGCAGCGCCTCTCCTCGCTGCACAACCTCACAGCGCTCGAGCGTGCCACCGGCGTGGGAGGCGAGATCGACCTGATGGTGAGCTCCTCCGCGCTCACAAAGCCCTCCACGATCGAATGGATGAGCCGCTACGAGAGCACGGTCCTCAAGCGCTTCGGCTACAGCTCCTCCTCCGGCTGCGACCGATCGACGATTAACGGGATTGTCGATCGGCCAGCACGGCTGTGCCCCGCCTTCTCGCTCCCCGATCTCTTCCAAGGCGAAGGCTCCTCCGCCAAGCTCAGCCAGAGGCGCGTCCGCGGCCTGCTCGCCGCGATCCCGCCGTACTTCTCCCAGGACGTGATCAGCTCCGATCGGCACGTCGCCACGCTCGCGTTCGGCATTCGCCTGATGGGGCTGCAACAGCAGCAGCAGGTCATCGAAGGCATGCGCGCCTCGCTGCGCCCGCCACCCGGCGTGAGCGCGCGCCTCGTCGGGCTGTCGGTGCTCGCCGCGCAGGCCGGCTCGCAGGTAGCCTCGCCGTGGCGGCGCCTGCTCACACTGCTAACGGCGCTCGCCGCGGTCGCGCTCATCCTGCTCGTCGCCTTCAGGGGCGACCGCCGCCGCGCGCTCGTGCCGCTCGCGCCGATCGTGCTCGCCACAGGCTGGTCGGCGCTCGTGCTGTTCGCGCTGCGCATACCGCTGAACCCGATGTCGGTCACGCTCGGCGCGCTCGTCATCGCGATCTCTACCGAGTTCAGCGTGCTCCTGTCCGAGCGCTCCCGCCAGGAGCGCGCCGCCGGACACTCGACCGTGCAGGCTCTGCGCCGCGCCTACCGCCGCACGGGAGCCGCTGTCGCGGCCTCGGGCGTCACCGCGATCGCCGGGTTCGGCGTGCTCGCGCTGTCCGACATCGCGATGCTCCGCGACTTCGGCTTTGTCACGCTCGTCGACCTCTCCGTATCGCTCGTCGGGGTGCTCGTCGCGCTGCCCGCCGCCGTCGTGCTCGCCGACCGCGAGCGGTCGCTCGTGGCCAACATCCGTCACGGTGCGCGCTCGCTGGCGGCTCTCCTACAGAGGCGGCGCGGACTCACCGCGCCATGACCCTCTCTGGCATGCCGGAGCGCCGCGCGGGCGTCGACCCGCCGCCCGCGCGCTTCGTGGGCGCGCGCTACGGCCGCTACGTCGCGATCCTCGCCGCAATCGCGCTCGTCGCGTTCGCTGCCCACACGGCGCTCACCCCGCGACACGGGACGACGGGTATCCGGCCGGGCGCCCGCGTGCCTCCGTTCGCAGCGCCGCTTGCCATCGGCGGGCCCCCCGGCGAAGTGGACATCGCAACCCATGCCAACGCCGGGCAGGCGGGCAGGGTTCCCGCGTGCTCTGAGCGTGGCCCCGCGATCCTCAACATCTGTCAGTTGTACGAACGGGGCCCCGTCGTGCTCGCGCTGTTCTTCGACGCCGGTTCGTGCGTCGGGATCCTCGATGACCTGCAGCAGCTTGCCCGGGTGTTTCCGCAGGTCGGCTTCGCGGCGGTTGCGGTCAAGGAAGAAGCCGCCTCGGTCGCGCGGACGGTGCGCTCCAAGCGCCTGACGCTGCCGGTGGGGGTCGACACGGGCGGGCGGCTCGGAGCGCTCTACACGATGGTCAACTGTCCGCAGATCGCTTTCGTCTACCCAGGAGGCGTCGTGCAGAGCGCGGCTCTCCTGGGAAGGCCGCGGCTCGATGTACTGCGCCTGCGTGTCCGCGAGCTGCTCGCCGCCTCGCGCGCGCGCGGCTGGAAGCCGGGGCGCGCGTGAGCGGGGAGCCCGTACGTGGCTGGTGCGAGCGCGAGGTCCAGCAAGAGCTGCCCGGGCTCGGGCTGATGAACACCTGCGTCGAGGTAGGGCTCGCCGGCTCGCTCACGGGAAGCTCGACACCGGCCGTCCTGCGACGTTTGCGCGAACTGTCCAACCGCTGGCGTGGCGCGCGCGCCGTGAATGTCCGCCAGGAGCCGATCCCTGCCGCCTACCGCGTCTTCTTCCGTCACATCGGGCTCGACCCCGACGTCACGAGGACGCCGATCGAGGCGGCGGTGCTCGAACGGATGCTCGACGGGGGATTCCTCTCGGAAGGGCTGCTGGCCGACATCCTCACGATCGCTCTGATCGATACCGCGGTACCCGTGTGGGCGCTCGACGCCGACACCGTCGACGGGCCGCTCGGCATCCGCCTGAGCCGTGCCGAGGAGCGCCTTGGGCGGGGTGTGGACGGGCCGAACCTGGGCGCCGGCAAGCTCGTCGTCGCCGACGCCGACAGCGCCCTGGCGATCCTGTTCGGCGAGCCTGGTCCCGGGCACGAGCCGACCGCCGCCACACGCCGGCTGGCGCTGTTCGCCGTGCAAGTCGAGGGCGTGCCCACGCTGCATGTCGAGGAGACCCTATGGACGTGTCGCTCGGCGCTTGCCGAGGTCGGCCGGTAAACGCGGCCGGCGCGGCGCGACCGGCTCTTTACCGCGACGTCATTGCAAGCTAACATCGCAGTGTCCCTGCGGGAGGAGCAGAGCATGACCCAATCCGAGCAGCTCACCGTCGATCGCATCGATCCCGATCGCATCTTCGGCGATCGCACAGCGGGCGACGAGCGTGCGGCCCGCGAAGCGCTCAGGGCGCAGGTGGGCAAGCTCGAGCGTGAGCTCTCCGGGCTCGTCGCTCACAGTTTCCCGCACATCTCCCCGCGCGATTGCGACGGCGAGACGTTCAGCGGGCCGCGCCTGCTGACACTGGCGGAGCTCGAGCGGCTGCGCGACCGCCTCGCGCTGCGCGTCGGCGAGGTCCGCGGCCAGGTCGCCGAGCGCGCCGCCCTGGAGCGCCGTTCGCGCGCGCTGCTCGAGCGGATGAAGCTCGAACCTGGTCGCTACAAGTTTGTGCGCCTGTCCGTCGCCGATCTCGGCGAGGGACACTGCGGCGTATGGGAAGTGCGACCGCGTCTC
>DASUDH010000194.1:0-8286 GCA_036275675.1 Solirubrobacteraceae bacterium
AGTTGCGGCTGCCGGGATTCGCGGCTACTGCGGATCGACATCCACGCTGAAACTGACGCCCGCGTACGCGCGCGCCCCAGCCGCACGCCGAACCGCATCACCGACAGCGCTGATGACCTCAGAGCGGCCCTCCAGGGGCGCCTTGACCACGAGCACCCGACGCTCGCGTCCTCGCAAGCGAAACAGCGCGGCCGGACCGAGAACGTTCGCGGCGGACGCCGAGATTCCGGCTCGTACCGCTTCGGCGGCGGCGCACACGCGCGCCACCTGCTCCGCGGCGCACACGACCCGGACGAGGCTCGAGAAGGGCGGATAGCAGAGCGCCTGGCGGCGCTGCAGCTCGCCGGCGAGGAAGCCGTCGCTGTCGTGCGCGGCGGCGCGCACGATCGAGCGGGCGTGCGGCGCGATCGTCTGCACCAGGACACGCCCGTCGTTGCCGCGTCCGACGCGGCCCGCGAGCTGCGTGACGAGCGCGAACGTGCGCTCCTCGGCACGGAAGTCGGGGAAGCGCAGCGTCGCGTCCGCGTCGAGCACGACGCCGAGCGCGACGTCGGCGAAGTCGTGCCCCTTGGCGACCATCTGCGTGCCTATCAGCACACCCGCGCGAGCCGCCTCGAAGCGGCTGAGCAGACCTGCGACGCCACCGTCGCGACCGGGAGAGTCGCCTATGGCATCGGCGTCCAGGCGAAACACGGGGAAGTCACCGTCGTCGAGCGTGGCGGTGAGATCGTGTTGTATGCGCTCGGTGCCAGCGCCATGACGGGCCACTGACGTCGACCCGCACTCGCAGCGGCACGGAGCGGGCTCGGAGTGCCCGCAGTGGTGGCAAGCAATGTAATCCCCCGCCGAGCCTCCAGCCCCGTGTCCCAATTGACGAGCGCCGGAGGGCTGTCCAGTCTCGCTCGACCGGGCCGGCTCCGCCGTTCCCCCCGCGCGGTGCAGCACGAGCGCCACGTCGCACTGCGGACAGCTCCACACGCGCCCACACGCGCGGCAGGTCAGGAAATTGGACCAGCCACGGCGATTGAGCAGGACGATCGCCTTGCCACGCGCGACGCGCACATCTGCGAGCGCCTGAGCGGTCAGCGCATGCAGGCCGTGCGCCTGGTTGCGCATGTCGAGCACCGTGACCTGGGGCAGCGGCCTGCCGTCCACCCGATGGGAGAGCCGCAACGGCGGCATGCCGCCCGTCGTCCGGACGCTCTCCGGGCGCGGTGTGGCGCTGCCGAGCAGCAGCAGCGCGTGGCAGTCGCGCGCGCGCCGCGCGGCGACAGTGCGCGCGTCGTAGCGCGGGTCGCCCTCGTGCTTGTAGGAGGAGTCGTGCTCCTCGTCGATCACGATCAGGCCGAGTCGCTCGATCGGCGCGAACACGGCGGAGCGCGGCCCGACGCACACGCGCGCCTCCCCGACGCGCAGGCGACGCCACTCCTCGCGGCGCTCGGCGACGGTCAGGCGCGAGTGCAGGACCGCGACCGTGTCGCCGAAGCGCTCCACGAAGCGCCCGACGATCTGCGCTGTGAGCGCGATCTCGGGAACGAGCACGATCGCGCCGCGGCCGCGCTCGAGCGCCTCGGCGGCGACGCGCAGGTAGACCTCGGTCTTGCCCGACCCGGTGATCCCAGCGAGCAGCCGCGTCCGGGGCATGCCGCTGCGCAGCGCCTCGGCCAGCTCGGCGACCGCAGCGGCCTGCTCGGCGGTGAGCGCGGGCGGCCGGAGGCTGCGCGCACCGACGTGGATGTGCTCGGGGCGCGAGGGCGCTGCACGGCGTTTGCGTCCGCTCAGGCGGCGCGTGGCGGCGGGTGGCAACACGAGCGTGAGCGCGCGGGCGAGCGTCGAGCAGTACTCGTCTGCGAGCCACCCGGCGAGCGCGACGAGATCGACCGGGACGCCGAGATCCAGCGCTCGCAACGGAGGGAGCAGCTTCTCCTCGGAGATATCGCTGCGCTCGGCAAGCCCGGTGACGACGCCGAGGACCTCGCGCCGCCCGAACGGGACGACGAGCATCGAGCCGACCGTCACCTCGCCGCGCAACTCCCGCGGCAGGCGATAGTCGAATGGCCCGCGCAGTGCGCGGGCCATCGTCATTGGCTCGACCTGGGCGATCGCGGACACGCGGTCACACTAGACCCGGCGCCGGACCGCGCCGAGCGGCCCGAGCGGCGGACCGGCGGGCGCGTCAGACGGCGGCGCCGGTGGCCGAGAGACCAGCGGCAGCGCGCAACGCCTCGGCCTTGTCGGTCTTCTCCCACGTGAAGTCGTGGTCTTCGCGGCCGAAGTGGCCGTAGGCCGCGGTCTTCTGGTAGATCGGCCGGTGCAGCCGCAGCTCCTCGCGGAAGGCGCCGGGGCGCAGGTCGAAGTGCTCGTCGACGAGCCGGGCGATCTGCCCGCGAGCGATCTTCTCGGTGCCGAACGTCTCGACCATGACCGACACGGGATGGGCGACGCCGATCGCGTAAGCGACCTGGACCTCGGCGCGGTCCGCCAAGCCGGCGGCGACGATATTCTTGGCGACCCAGCGCGCCGCGTAGGCGGCGGAGCGATCGACCTTGGAGGGGTCCTTACCGGAGAAGGCGCCACCGCCGTGACGGGCCATGCCGCCGTAGGTGTCGACGATGATCTTGCGTCCCGTCAGACCGCAGTCCCCCATCGGCCCGCCGATGACGAAGCGGCCGGTGGGGTTGACGAGGAAGTTCTTCATCAGCTTCTTCTCGTCGTAGAGCTCGGCGGGCAGCACCGGGTGCAAGACGTGCTCGAACAGGTCGGGCTTGATCAGCGTCTCGGCGTCGATGCCGTCGGCGTGCTGGGTGGAGATCAGGATCTTTTCGACCTCGACCGGCCTGCCGTCCTGGTAGCGGACGGTGACCTGGGTCTTGCCGTCCGGGCGCAGGTACGGGAGCACGTCGCCCTTGCGCACCTCGGCAAGCCGCTTGGCGAGCTTGTGGGCCAGCGATATCGGGAGCGGCATCAGCTCTTCGGTCTCGCTGGTGGCGTAGCCGAACATCATCCCCTGGTCGCCGGCGCCCGTCGTATCGAGGGCGTCGGTCTCGCCGTGCTGGTTCTCGAACGAGCCATCGACGCCCTGGGCGATGTCGGGTGACTGCTTGTCGATCGCGTTGATGACCGCGCACGTGTCGCAGTCGAAGCCGTAGACCGCGTTGTCGTAGCCGATGCGGCGAACCGTCTCGCGGGCGACTTCCTGGATATCCACGTACGTGTCCGTGGATATCTCCCCGGAGACGACGATCAGACCGGTGTTGACGAGCGTCTCGCACGCGACGCGACCGTAGGGGTCGTCGCTGAGCACGGCGTCGAGCACGCCGTCTGAGATCTGGTCGGCGATCTTGTCGGGGTGGCCCTCCGTGACCGACTCGGAGGTGAACAGGAACTCGCTGTCGGGATGGTGACTCATGGCTTGGAAATCGGCTCCACGTGGTCGTTGGGGTCCTAGAGAAGGTGCGGAGAGTCTACGCGGCCCGAGATGGGTGAGTGGCTCCGCGGGGCATCCAGCCCCGCGTATGGCTTTGATGACCGGCTTCCAGCCGGCCGTAACCGGGAGACACAGAAGCGCCTCTCTTTATGCCGCACGCGTACGCGTGCGACTGTTACGCTCGACGAAGTCCACGATCAGGGGCACGCCGTCCATGCCGTAGCGCGCGCGCAGGCGGTTCTCGAGGAAGTAGGCGTAGTCGCGTGTGACCCGAGCGCGCGAGTTGACCTGGATCGCAAAGCGCGGCGGGCGCTCGCCGACTTGAGCCATGTAGATCAGCTTCAAGCGGTGTTGGCTCGCCTGTCCCCCGCCACGGGGAGAGCCGCGGCGCGTCCCGACGGGCGGCTGACGCGCCTGGACGACCTCCGCGAGGAAACGGTTGAGCTCGGGCGTCGGGATGCGCGCGCGCGCGCGATCGCCGAGCGCGATCGCCTCTGTGATGAGCCGCGCGACGTTGCGGCCGCTCTTCGCGCTGGCGGTGAGCACGCGCGGGCGCAGGCGCAGCTTTTCGGCGACTCGCGCGCGCTCGTGGTCGAGATCGACCTCGGCGGGTCGGTGGGGATCCGAAAAAAGGTCCCACTTGTTGAGCACGATCGCCGTGGCACAGCCGGCCTTCATCGCCAGCTCCGCGACGCGCAGGTCCTGGGCGGTGACTCCGTCGGTGGCGTCGCACACGACGAGCGCGACGTCGGCGCGCTCGGCCGCGCGCTGGGAGCGCAAAGTCGTGTAGTACTCGACGGAGTCGGACACCTTCGACTGGCGCCGCATCCCGGCGGTGTCGATCAGGACAAGCCGACGGCCGCCTGCCTGCCTGCCCCCCGCCATTGGGGGTGCTCCTGAGGGTGCGCCCTCCAGGGTGCCGATGATGAGCGGCATGTCGATCGCGTCACGCGTGGTGCCCGCGACCTCCGAGACGATCACGCGCTCTTCACCGAGAAAGCGGTTGACGAGCGAGGACTTGCCGACGTTCGGTCGGCCGATGATCGCGAGCCGGATCTCATCCGTCTCTTCGGTCTGCTCGCCCGCTGGCGGGAGCAATTCCACGATCCGGTCGAGCAGGTCGCCCGAGCCGAGCCCCTGCGCCGCGGAGACCGCCAGCGGCTCGCCGAGGCCGAGACGGTGGAAGTCCGCGGCGAGCGGCTCCTCGGCGACCCCGTCGCACTTGTTGGCGGCGACGATCGTCGGCAAGGGCGAGCGGCGCAGCAGCTCCGCCATCTCCTCGTCGCCCGGCCGCACCCCGGCGCGGGCGTCGACGACGAGCACCGCGACCTGCGCGTCGGCGAGACCGGCGCGCGCCTGCTCGCGGATCGAGCCGGACAAGGGATCTTCGTCCTGGAAGTCCACCCCACCGGTGTCGATCAGCGTGAACGTGCGCCCGTTCCACTCGCAGTCGATCTCGTTGCGGTCGCGTGTGATGCCCGGCCGCTCGTGCACGACCGCCTCGCGCGAGCCGGACAGGCGGTTCACGAGCGAGGACTTGCCCACGTTCGGATACCCGACTATCGCTACCTTCGGCATTGGGCCAGTATGACCGGCCGCGGCTCCCGGCCCGGCCGGGGAGGCTCAGGCGGACGCGCCTGCCGCCCGCGCGAGCGCCGCGACGCGCTCGACAACCTGCTCGACGGTCATTCCGGTCGTGTCGAGCGTGACGGCGCCGGGAGCAGCCTGCAGCGTGCTGCGCCCGAGCGTGGAGTCGCGCTGGTCGCGCAAGGTCTGCTCGGCCATCACCGTCGCCCGGTCGCCACCAAGCTCGTCCGCGCGACGGCGGGCACGCTCGGAGGGATCGGCCGTGAGATACACCTTCAGCTCCGCGTCGGGAGCGACGACGGTGCCGATGTCACGCCCCTCGGCCACCCAGTCCCCGCCGGCGATCAGCTCGCGCTGCTTGGCGACGAGCGCTGCGCGCACCCCCGGGTCGGCCGCGACGCGCGAGGCTGCCTCGGAGACCTCGGGCGCGCGGATCGCGTCGGTGACATCGCACCCGTCGAGCAAAACGTGGCGCTCGTACACGCCCGGCGCGGAGCCGGGGCCCGCGGCGAGCTCGATGTGGGCCGCGCGCGCGAGCGCCGCCGGCGTCTGGTTCGGGGAGTCGAGTGAGAGCAGCCCCACACAGCGGTACATGGCGCCACTGTCGAGGTAGGTGAACCTGAGCCTGTCCGCGAGCGCGCGCGCCACCGTGGACTTGCCCGCGCCGGCGGGACCGTCGATCGCGATCAGCATGCGCGACGGGAGCACATCAGCCGGCCAGTGCTCCCATGTCGGCGATGAAACCCGGGTAGGACACGGCCGCCGCCTCCATCCCGCACACGGTGACGCCCTCGCGCGAGGCGAGTCCCGCAACAGCGCCCATCATCGCCAGGCGATGATCGCCGGCGGCGTCGAGCACGCCGCCGCTCAGGCCGCCCGCCCGCGCCCCACGGGGTGTGCCACGCACGGCGAAGCCGTCGTGGGTCGTCTCGATCTCGGCGCCCAGGCCGCGCAGTCCCGTGACCACCGTGGCGATCCGGTCGGACTCCTTCACGCGCAGCTCCTGCGCGCCGCGCACGACCGTCTCCCCCTCGGCGAAGCAGCCGAGCAGCGCGACGAGCGGCAGCTCGTCGATCGTCAGCGGGACCTCTTCCGGCTCGATTGTGGTGCCCTCGAGCGCCCCGTGGGCGACGTCGAGGTCGCAGATTGGCTCGTGCGCGATCAGCTCGCCGCTCTCGTCCTCCAGATCGCCGAGCACGATGCCCCGCATACGCTGCACGATCCGCAGGAAGCCCGTGCGCGTCCAGTTGGCGCCGATGTCGCGGATCACCAGGCGCGAGCCGGGGACGAGCACGCCGGCCGCGATCGCGAACGCCGCCGAGCTCGGATCGCTCGGCACGACCACGCGGTCGAGCACGAGCTCGTCGGCGTTTACGACAGTCACGTGCTTGCCGTTGCGGTGGATGTTGACTCCTGCCCGCAACAGCATTCGCTCGGTGTGGTCGCGGCTGCGGGCGGGCTCTCCGACGGTCGTGGCCCCGTCCGCGGCGAGCGCGGCGAGCAGCACGCACGACTTGACCTGGGCGCTTGCGACCGGCAGCTCGTATGAGATCGAGCGCAGGCGCCCGCCGCGGACCGTGAGCGGCGGATAGCGACCGTCGCGCGCATCCAGCTCGGCGCCCATCAGGCGCAACGGCTCCGCCACGCGGTCGACCGGACGGCGGCGGATCGACTCGTCGCCGTCGAGCGTGAACGAGCGCCCCTCCTGCGCGGCGAGCCAGCCGGGCAGCAGGCGCAGGAGCGTGCCGGCGTTGCCGACGTCGATCGGCCCGTCCGGTACGCGCGCCTCGCGCAGGCCGGTGCCGCGGACGGTCACGACGCCACCGCGCTCCTGCACGAGCGCGCCGAGCGCCCGCACCGCCGCGAGCGTCGAGTCCGTGTCGGCCGCGTGCAGGTAGTTCTCGATCCGCGTCGGCTCGGACGCCATCGCCCCGAGCAGCGCCGCGCGGTGGGAGATCGACTTGTCGGCAGGGGCGGTCAGCTCTCCGTGCAGCCCGCCCGAGGGCTCGAAGCGCACGTCCATCGTGCTCTCTACCCTACGAGCCTGGGGCCAGACCGGCCCGCCGCAGCTGCTCGCGCTCGGCGCGCGCCCGCTCGTTCCACGCCGCGAGCGCACCCGAGTCACCGTCCGCGAGCGCCATGCGCACCTCGCCAAGCCGCCCGATCGCCTCGTCGATCGCCTCGACGAGCGCATCGCGGTTCGAGAGGTAGATGTCGACCCATATCGCCGTATTCGCGCCCGCCACGCGTGTGGCGTCGCGAAAGCTCGGACCGGCGCCGAGCATGCCGCTCGTGGCCGCGCGGGCGTCGTCCTCGACGGCGCCTGCGGCCTGGGCGACGAGCACGTTGGCGAGCACGTGCGGGAGATGCGAGACGCTCGCCATCAGACGGTCGTGGGCGTCGGGATCGATCGCCACCGCGCGCGCGCCGAAGCGCCCGATCAGCTCGCGCAGGCGCGCGACCGCGGGTGATGGATCGTCGGCGGCGGATGGTGGGGTCGCCGCGGCAGCCGGCGAAGCCGCGGCGGCTGGCGTCAGATACCACGTGGCGCCGTCGAAGAGATCGTCGCGGGCGTTCTCCACACCGGCCGTCTCCGCGCCCGCGAGCGGGTGTCCGCCGACGAAGCGCGGATCGGAGATCGCTCGCACGATCTCGCGCTTTGTGGACCCGACGTCGCTGACGACGCACTCGCCGCCCGCCGCATCGAGGGCCAGGAGCGCGGTGCTCGTCGACGCCCCGACAGGGGCCGCCACGAACACGACGTCGGCGTCGCCCACGGCCTCGGCGATCTCAAGAGCGAGCTCGTCGATCGCGCCGAGCTCGACAGCCCTCGACAGCACGCTCGCGTCGGGGTCGTACCCGACGACGTGCGCGCCCGCGCGGCGGCTGGCGGCCAGGCCGATGGAGCCCCCGATCAGCCCGACCCCGAGCACCGCCACCTTCACGCGGTGCTGAAAGCCTTCCCCGCGAGCGCGGCGGCGCGCTCCACCAAGACCACGTAGTCGGCGAAATCGCCGGCCAAGAGCGCCTGTGGGCCGTCGCAGAGGGCTTCGTCGGGGTTCGGGTGCACCTCGACGATGATTCCATCCGCTCCGGCGGCGGCGGCGGCGAGCGACATCGGCGTCACGAGCGAGCGCCGCCCGGCGGCGTGGCTCGGGTCGACGACGACCGGCAGGTGCGAGAGCTCTTTCAGGACCGGTACCGCCTGCAGGTCGAGCGTCACGCGGTAGGCGCTCTCGAATGTGCGGATGCCGCGCTCGCACAGCATCACG
>DASUDH010000195.1:0-8777 GCA_036275675.1 Solirubrobacteraceae bacterium
CGGGGGTCACGAGTCCCTTGGCAACCGAGACGACCGCCGTGCGCCGGCCGAGCCGGTCCGCCTGCAGGGCCGAGATCACCTTGCCCAGCCCGCGCGAGGGAACCGCCAGGAACACATAGTCGGCGCGCGCGACGCCGGCCGACACCGGCTCGACGCGCAGTTGCGCGGGCAGCTCGACACCCGGAAGGTAGACCTTGTTCTCGCGCTCGGAGCCCAGCAGAGCCGCCTGCTCGACGCTGCGCGTCCGCAGCGTGGTGCGCAGGCCGGCTCTGCACAGCAACACCGCCAGCGCGGTCCCGAACGAGCCAGCTCCGATCACGGTCGCGCGACGGGCCACCGGGCTCGGGAGCGCGCGGGCGCGCGGCGCGCGCACCGCCGCCGCGGGGGTCGGCGCCCCGACGGCCAGTGCGCTCGAGCTCTCCTGCGTCGACGTCGCCGCGGGGCTCGGAGTAGGCTCGGGCGCGGTCATCATGCGCGAGCCTAACGACCTGCAGACCAGCACCGCGGAGTGGCGCAACTGGGCCGGCGACGAAGGCTGCCGGCCGGTCGCGATCGTGCACCCCGCGTCGATCGAGGAGATCGCAGCCGCCGTGGGGCGCGCCGCTCGCGAGGGGCTGCGTGTGCGCGTCGTGGGCGCCGGTCACTCGTTCAGCGACATCGCGTGCACCGACGGCTTGCTGATAGTGCTCGACCGCTTTGCGCGCGTGCTCGACGTGGACAGCGAGTCGCGGCTCGTGCGGGCGCAGGGCGGCGTCACGATCGCGCAGTTGAACGCACGCCTCGCCGAGCACGGCCTGGCGCTCGAGAACCTCGGCGACATCGACGTGCAGAGCATCGCGGGCGCGATATCGACCGCCACGCACGGGACGGGCGCGCGCTTGCGCAACATCCCCTCGCAGGTTGCGGCGCTGACGCTCGTGCTCGCCGACGGCTCGATGCTCGAGTGCTCGCCCGAGTGCGACCCCGAGCTGTTTCGCGCCGCGCAGGTCGGCCTTGGCGCGCTTGGCGTGGTCGCCGAGCTGACGCTGCGCTGCGTGCCCGCGTTTACGCTGTGCGGGATCGACGCGCCCGCGCCGCTTCAGGAGACGCTCGAGCGCTTCGAGGAGCTTGCGCTCGGCAACGAGCACTTCGAGCTCTTCGTGTTCCCGCACTGCGACGTGGCGCTCACGCGCACGAACAACCGCACCGAAGAGTCCCCACGCCCCCGCGGGCGCGCGGCGAGGTACGCCAACGACGTGCTTCTCACCAACCACGCCTTCGAGCTGTTCTGTCGCGTCGGCCGGCGCCTGCCAAGCCGGATCCCACAGATCAACCGGCTCGTGACGCGTCTGGCTGGCAGCTCGAAGCGAATCGACCGCTCCGACCGGATCTTCGCGAGCCCGCGGCTCGTGCGATTCACCGAGATGGAGTATGCGTTGCCGCGCGAGCGCACCACGGAGGCGGTGCGTCGCGCGATGGGGATGATCGAAGAGCGCGGCTTCGCCGTCCCGTTCCCGATCGAGGTGCGCACAGTCGCCCCTGACGACGCGCTGCTCAGCACCGCCGCGGGCCGCGAGAGCGGGTACGTGGCTGTGCACATGTACCGCGGCATGGAGTGGCAGCCATACTTCCGGGCGGTGGAGGAGATCATGGACGGCCTCGACGGCCGACCCCACTGGGGCAAGCGTCACTTCCAGACGGCCGCCACGCTGCGCCCGCGCTATCCGGAGTGGGATCGCTTCCAGGCGGTGCGCGCCCGACTGGACCCCGACGGGAGGTTTGCCAACGCCTGGACCGATCGCGTGCTCGGGCCGGTTGCCGCGGCGGTCGCCGAACCCCCCGCCGCCAAGGCATGACGCGCCCGGATCGACTCTCGCGGGCGAGGAGCAGGACTCGCGGGCCCGCCCTGGCGCGATGGTGAGCGACCCGCGACTGGAGCGGCTGGAACGCGCGACAGCGGAGCTGGAGGCGCCGTTCGCCGCCGTCGATCTCGACGCGCTCTGGCGGAACGCCGCCGACATGGAACGCCGCGCCGCGCCGAAGCCGATCCGCCTTGCAAGCAAGTCGGTGCGCTGCCGGGTATTGCAGGAACGCGTGCTGGAGCGCCCGGGTTTCGCGGGTACGCTCGCCTTCACGCTGCCCGAGGCGCTGTGGCTTGCGCAGGCGGGCTTCGAGGACATCGTCGTGGCTTACCCCACCGTTGACCAAGACGCGCTGCGCGCGCTCGTCGCGCTGCCCGAGCGCAGTCCGAATGCGCGCGTGGCTGTGATGGTGGACAGCATCGCCCAGCTCGAACTGATCGAAGCGGCTATCGACGGGCAGAGCAACGGTGGCGTGGGCGGTGACGGTGGCGAGGACGGTGGGCGGCGCTCGCCCATCCGTGTATGCATCGATCTCGATGCCGGCCTGTGGATGCTCGGCGGGCGTGTGCGCGTCGGCGCCAAGCGCTCGCCTGTGCACACGTCGGCGGATGCCATAGCGCTCGCGCTCGAGATCGTTGCGCGCGAGCGGCTCGAGCTCGTCGGGATGATGGCCTACGAGGCGCAGATCGCGGGTCTCGGCGACGCGCCACCTGGGAGGCGGCTGCGAGGAGTGGCGATCCGCACGCTGCAGAGGCGCTCCGCAAGGGAGCTTGCCGAGCGGCGGGCCGAGGCGGTAGCGGCTGTCCAGGACGTGCTGCGATCCTCGTCCGGACGGGGACTGGAGTTCGTCAACGGAGGAGGGACGGGCAGCCTCGAGGGCACGGGCGCCGAGCAGGCGATCACCGACATAGCTGCTGGCTCGGGACTGTACGGGCCGGCGCTGTTCGACGCCTATCGTGCCTTTCAGCCCGAGCCGGCTGCGATGTTCGCGCTGCCGGTGGTGCGCAAGCCAAGCCCAGTGGTGGCCACTGTGCTGGGTGGGGGCTACCTGGCGTCCGGCCCGGCCGACGCGGCGCGCCTGCCCTCGCCCTTCCTGCCGAGCGGCCTCTCACTCGACGCGCAGGAGGGCGCCGGCGAGGTGCAGACGCCGCTCGCCGGCTCGCTGGCTCGTGACCTGCGCGTGGGCGACCGCGTGTGGTTCCGTCACGCAAAGGCGGGCGAGCTGTGCGAGCGCTTCGACCTGCTGCACCTGATCGAGGGCGAGCGGGTCATCGAGGAGGTTCCGACCTATCGCGGCGAGGGGAAGTGCTTTTTGTGATCCGGCGCTGACGGTGAGCGGGAGTGCGGGCGATGGCGTCTTCAGGGCTACCGCAGCACCGGCACTCACGCATTCGCCTCGCGCCTCCACTTGACGCATGGGGACAGCTCCGCCTACTTCGCCTTCCCAGCGGATCGCCAACCTCATTTTTGGAATGGCAAGGATGATCTGCGATGTGTTACACGAGCCGCGCGAGCTTCCTTCCGGCCGCGCTCAGCCCTCGCGGCGTGCTCGCCTCGAGGATGAGCTGCAGGTCGACGATGCGCGCCTCGAATGGGTCGAGCTCGTCGCGCCGGGTGACGGCATAGGCCGGCACGCCCGCTTGCCGCGCGCGGGTGGCGGCCTCGAACGCGACGCTCCCCGCCAGCGTGCGGTCGTCGAGGCGCTCGCGCGCGATCACCACGGCTCTGGCGGCGCGCATCCGTCTGTCGAAGTCGAGCCCATCGAGCAGCGCCCGTGGGGTGACCGGCTGTTTGTGCTCTCCTCCGCTCGCCCGCCCATCGAGTGGACAGAGGTCGCACTCCAGGCGCCCGTCTGCTCGCACCCCCCGCGCGATCGCCTCTGCCACGCAGGCGGCATCCAGTCCCTCTCCAAAGGTCCCGGCGAGCACGAGCACGGTCTGCGAAGCCACGGCTGGCATCCTTACAGGAGTGCCACGTAAGAAGGCCGACATCGAACAGGCCAGAGGATCCGGAAAGGACGCCGCGCCGGACGCAGCCGCCGAGCGGGATCGTGAGGCGGCAAAGGACGAGGATTACGTCATGCTCGAGGTGTCGGGCCGCGAGCTGCGCCTCTCCAAACCGGAGAAGGTCTTCTTCCCGGGGCCGGGTCACACCAAGCTCGATCTTGCCCGCTACTACATCGAGTGCGAGCAGGCGGTCGTGCGGCATCTGAGCGAGCGCCCAACGGTGCTCAAGCGCTGGGTCGACGGGGTGGAGGGCAAGCCGTTCTTCCAGAAGCGAGTTCCCGGCGGCGCGCCCGAGTGGCTGCAGACCGCCACCGTGACCTTTCCGAGCGGGCGCCATGCCCGCGAGCTGGTGCCCAACGACGCGGCCCACCTCGTGTGGGGCGCGAACCTCGGTGTGGTCGACTGGAACCCGTGGCCGGTGCGCCGCTCCGATCTGGATCATCCCGACGAGCTGCGCATCGACCTCGACCCCGGACCCGGCATCGACTTCGCCCAGGTGCGCCGCGTGACGCTCGCCGTGGGGGAGGCGCTCGACGAGCACGGCCTGCGCGGCTTTCCGAAGACGTCCGGCTCGCGCGGGATGCACGTGTTCGTGCGCGTCCTGCCCGAGCACGGCTTCCCCGAAGTGCGCCGCGCCGCACTGGCGCTCGCCCGCGAGGTCGAGCGGCGGATGCCCGGCGAAGCGACCAGCCGCTGGTGGAAGGAGGAGCGCGAGGGGGTGTTCATCGACTACAACCAGAACGCCCGCGACCGCACGGTCGCCTCCGCCTACTCGGTGCGCGCAGTGCCCGACGCGCGCGTGTCGTGTCCGCTTCAGTGGGACGAGGTCGCCGACGTCGAGCCCGCTGAGCTGCGCATCGACACCGTCCCCACGCGCCTGCGCGAGCGCGGCGACCCGAGCGCCACGATCGACGAGCACGCGGGCTCGCTCGCCTCGCTGCTGGAGCTGGCTGTGCGCGACGAGCGCGAGGGGCTCGGCGACGCCCCATGGCCGCCCCACTTCCGCAAGCAGACGGGCGAGCCACGCCGCGTGCAGCCCAGTCGAGCCAAGCAACAGTGAGGCTCCGCGCCCCAACCTCCCACACGCCGCGCGGCGCGATCGCGGGCACTGGGCGGGTTGTGAGCCTGAGCGAGCTTGCAGGAACTGAGTCGGCTGCGCCCACGACGAGCTGCCGAGACGCGCGATGAGCCTCCCGCTCTCGCCACCGCTCAAGCCCGAGCTGGCGCTCTCGCGCAAGACGCTCCCCGAGGGCGATGACTACGTCTACGAGGTCAAGCTCGACGGCTTCCGCTGCATCGCGTTCGTAGACGGCGGCGAGGTGTTCCTGCAGTCGCGCAACGGCAAGACACTCGGACGCTACTTCCCCGAGTTGAAGTTCCCGCCTGGGCGCTATGTGCTCGACGGGGAGATCGTCGTTCGCGACGCCGCCAGACGAGAGGACTTCGACGCGATCTCGCAACGCATCCATCCGGCTGTGTCGCGAATCGAGCGCCTGTCGGTCGAGACGCCGGCCGTGTATGTCGCGTTCGACCTGCTCGCGCGCGAGGACGACTCCTGGCTGGAGCGGCCTTTCGCCGAGCGCCGCGCAGGACTCGAAGGCCTGCTCGGCGACACCCGCTTCCGCGCAGCGCCAATCGAGCTGATGACCTCGGTCGACACCGTCGAAGCAGCTGAATACTGGCTGCGCGAGGCCGAGGGGGCGATCGCCAAGGAGCGCTCCGCTCCTTACCTGCCGGGACAGCGCAAGGGGATGGTCAAGGTCAAGCGCACCCGCACGATCGACGCAGTCGTCGTCGGCTGGCGCCCGGGCAAGGAGGCAGGCACGGTGGGGGCGCTGATCCTCGGGCTCTATGAGGGCGACGAGCTGCGCGTCGTCGGTCACTGCTCCGGCCTCACGGCGAAAGACAAGCGCGACCTGGTTGGCTCACTCGCCCCGTACGAGACGGGCGAGCGTGGCTCCGCCGACCCGAGCCGCTGGAGCGCCGGTCGCGACCTCGAGTGGGTGGCGCTGCGCCCCGAGCTCGTCGTTGAGATCGACTTCGACCACGTCTCCGCCGGACGCATCCGCCACGGCGCCAAGCTGCGGCGCTGGCGTGAGGACAAGCGCGCACGCGAGTGCACGATCGACCAGCTCGCGAGTTGAACAGCTATCCAGGCACGCTGCGAGTGAACGCCGTCGGCCATCCACACCGACCGACACCGCCGCGAACCGCCCCCGGTCTGTGTCCATATCGACCAGATACGCTGGTCGGATGAGCGAGGAGAGCGCAACCGCCGCGACGGTGGCCGAGGAGGAGTACCTGCAGATCCTCTTCTGGCTGCACGAGGCCGGTTTGCCGATGACCGGCGCCAACATCGCCCGCGCGATGCAGCTCTCCGCGCCCACGGTCCACGAGATGGTCGGGCGGCTGGAGCGCGACGGCTACATAACGCGCAGCGCCTCCCGCACGATCGCCTTCACGCCCACCGGCGCCGAGCACGCCGAGGGCATCGTGCGCCGTCACCGCCTTATCGAGCGCTTCCTCACCGACATCCTCGGTGTGCCGTGGGACGAGGTCCACGAGGAGGCCGAGCGCCTGGAGCACGCGATGTCCCCCGTCCTGGAGGAGCGCATGCTCGCGGCGATCGGCGACGCCAAGACCTGTCCCCACGGCCACCCGATCGTCGCCGGCGCGCGTCTTGCGGGCGTGCCGCTCGCAGACGTCGAGGTCGGCGCGTCGGTGCGCATCCTGCGCTTCGAGAACGAGGCCGAGGACCTCCTGCGCTACCTGAAGGCCTCGGGCATCGAGCCGGGACTCGAAGGCACGCTCGTGGCGCACGGCGACCACGAGGTGGTAGTCGAGACCGCGGATGGGTCGCGCTGCATCCTCACACCGAGCGTCGCCGAGACGGTCTCGGTCACCGCCGATCCCTCCCCGCCACCACGCACGGCCCTTCCAGAGCAGCTTGTGCTCGGCCAGCGCTACGGCCGCTGACTTCCTGGCTCGGACTCGGCCAGCCCGCCAGCGTGACCGGTCACACCTGCCGACGCGCGGTACTCGGCGATTCTTGTCTCCCAAAACTCTCAGCCGTCAGAGCGAGCGAAAGGCTTCGGCGAGGCGTCCCACGCCCTCGTCGATCTGCTCGGGAGTCACGCCCGAGTAGGCCAGCCGCAGCGTATTCTCGCCGCCCTCCAGCAGGAAGTCGGTGCCCTTCACGAACGCCACGCCCATCTCGCCCGCCAGCTTGAACAGCGCTTTCACGTCGGTGCCCTTGGGCAAGGTCACCCACATGAAATAGCCTCCCTCGGGGGCCACGAACTCGGCCTCCGGCAGCTCCCGGCGCAACGCCTCTTGGAGCGTCAGCGAGCGCTTCGCCAGCGCCGTTCTCACCGTCTCGATCGAACGGTCGATCGCGCCCGAGGCGCAGAACTCGTACACGATCGACTGCGACACCATGCTCGGCGAGATGTAGGTGTTGGTGGCCAGTTTCGCGACCTGGCCGATCAGCTCGGTCGGCCCCACCAGGTACCCGACCCTGATCCCGGGACACACGGTCTTCGAGAACGACGAGGCATACACCACGCGCTCCGCATCCATCGACAGCATCGTCGGCAGCTTCTCGCCGCTGAAGCGCAGCTCCACATACGGGTCGTCCTCGAACACGAGGAATCCCTGTTCTCCCGCCAGCTTCAGCAGCGCTTCGCGCTTTGCCAGCGACAGCGTGTACCCGGCCGGGTTTTGGAAGTTCGGGATGATGTGGGCGAGCTTCGGCTTCACGCCCGCCCCCTCGCCGAGCAGGGTGGCGAGTGCCTCTGTGTCGATCCCGTCCGGCTGCAGCTCGACAGCGTGGACGTTCGCTCCGCGCCCGCGCAGCGACAGCAGCGTGCGGTCGTACGTAGGTCGCTCCACGATCACGTCGTCGCCGCTCTCGACGAGCTGCTCGAACAGGAACGCGTCTGCCTGCATCGAGCCGTTCGTGACGAGCACGCGCTCCGGCTCCACGCCGTGACGGTCAGCGATCCACGCGCGCAATCGCGGGTATCCGATCGACGTCCCATACGCGGTCGTTCCCGCCGGGTCGCTCTCGAACGCGCGCGCCGCCGCGTCCGTCAGACCTTGCACGTCCACGATGTCGAGCGAGGGGGCGCCGCGGGCGAATGAGATCGTGGAGGCCGACATCTATGACGGCGGCTTCAGCGACAGCAGTCTGCTGTACTCGTCGATCAGCTCCTCCATCGTGCGCTCCATCTTCTCCTTGAACCTCACCAGGTCTGCCACGTCGATCGCCTGCTGCTCCGGCGGCGACGGTGCGTGCGGGGTATATGGAGGGGGCGGCGGCGCCTCTGCTTGCGGTGACTCTGGGTCGAGCTGGCCCTCCACGGCCTCGTCGATCAGCTTCTCCGGCACGTCGAGCGGCGCGGTCGGCGTGTCGCGACGACCGATCGACGTCAGCTCGCGCTCGAGCTCCTGGAGCTTGAGCTCCAGCTCGCCCAGCGTCTTTGTGACCTCCTGATCCACGGGCCTAGCGTAGCTGCTGGCCGATCGACGATCCCGTCGATCGTGGATCGGTGGCGACTCCGCCAAGGATCTCGATCGCGATCTCCGCGACCTCGGTCGGAGTGCGTCCGACATGCACGCCCTTCGCTTCGAGCGCCAGCGCCTTGGCGGCCGCGGTGCCGGCGGAGCCCGACACGATTGCTCCCGCGTGGCCCATCTGCTTGCCTGCCGGGGCCGTGAAGCCGGCGATATACGCCACCACCGGCTTGCTCACCGACGCGGCGATGTGCTCGGCGGCCTCCTCCTCGGCCGACCCTCCGATCTCGCCGGACAGCACTATCAGCTCGGTCTGCGGGTCGTCCTCGAGGAGCTCGATGATGTCCACGAACGACGATCCCGGCACCGGATCGCCGCCGATCCCGACGATCGAGCTGCAGCCGAAGCCGGCCTG
>DASUDH010000196.1:0-12699 GCA_036275675.1 Solirubrobacteraceae bacterium
AACTGCGCGAGCCCCGAGCGCACATACAGCGCGCTAGCCACCAGCGCGAGCACGAGCCCGGCGTACAGGAGCGCCTCGGCGAGGTCCCCCAGCCCGGCCATCGCGAAGAACAACGAGCCCATCAACGGCGCGACGGACAGGCGTCCGGGCCAGTTGATGCGCAGGTCCACGCCGCGCGCCAGGCCATAGCGGCCGAGCGCGATCATCAGCAGCTCGCGCGCCACGAGGATCGCGAGCGCCCAGCGCGGCAGCAACTCGAAGCGCCAGCACACGACGACCCCGCTGAGGACGAGCAGCCGGTCGGTGAGCGGGTCCATCAGCGCTCCCAGGCGGCTGTACTGGCGCGTCACCCGCGCCGCGATCCCGTCGGCGTAGTCGCCCCACCCGATCACCGCAAAGAGAGTCGCCGCCAGCGCATCCACGCCGTC
The DNA here is from genome assembly GCA_036275675.1 of Solirubrobacteraceae bacterium. Classification (GTDB taxonomy): domain Bacteria; phylum Actinomycetota; class Thermoleophilia; order Solirubrobacterales; family Solirubrobacteraceae; genus Palsa-744. The sequence continues at coordinate 429 of DASUDH010000196.1, forward strand.
CTCGCTCGACAGCGCCACGACCAAGAAAACGGGGATCAGCGCGAGTCGGGCGAAGCCGATCGCGTTCGGGATCGTCCACGGCCGCAACGGCTGACCGGCGAGCGTCTGCCGCGGCGGCGGACCCGAGCGGTCGAGCCCCAGCAGACGGGTGATGCTCAGGTTCCGGGCCATAGCAGATGACGGAATTGCGGAGGCCGGGTCCTCAGGGCAGGCGTTGACACAGCTCGTCCAGCGCCCGCAGGAGCTCGACCGGCTCGCCGCCCAGCGGTAGACCGGGAGCATCCTTAAGCCCGCGGCGCACCTGGACCTCCACCTCTCCCGACTCCAGCGAGCGCCGACCGACGGTCAGGCGCACAGGACAACCGAGCAGCTCGGCGTCGGCGAACTTCTCCCCCGGCCCCGCATCGCGATCGTCGTAGAGCACATCCGCGCCCGCGTCCTTCAGCTTCTCGTATAGAGCCTCGGCCGCGTCCCGCTCCGGCGTCCCGGCCTGGCCGACCGCCACGAGGTGCACCCCAAATGGGGCGAGCGCCACTGGCCAGGAGATGCCGTGCTCGTCGGCGAACTGCTCGACCGCGGCCGCCACGACCCGCGCCGGGCCGATCCCGTAGGAGCCCATCCAGATCGGCAGCTCGGCGCCGTGCTCGTTCAGGTAGGTGGCTCCGAGCGGCTCGGAGTAGCGCGTGCCGAGCTTGAAGATGTTGCCCACCTCGATCGCCGGCTCCACCGCCAGGCGCTCGCCGTCGCGCGCATACCCGCCATCGTCGGTCCGGCGCACGTCGGGGCTCGCGCGCGCGACCTCCACGTTGGCGGCGTACCCCTCGCCGAGCACCACCTCGTCCTCGCCGGCGGGACACGGGGCCATGTACTCGTGCGCCCCCAATCCTCCCATCATCCCGACGTCTGACTCCACCCTGTAGAAGCGCAGCCCGGTGCGCTCCATGATGCGGTCGTAGGCCCCCACATGCAGCGCGTAGCGCTCCTCCAGGCCCGCCTGGTCGCGGTCGAAGCTGTAGGAGTCCTTCATCACGAACTCGCGTGTGCGCAGCACCCCGGCGCGCGGGCGCGGCTCGTCGCGCTCCTTGACCTGGAAGTGGTACAGGATCAAGGGCAGGTCCCTGTAGGAGTTGATCGTCTGCGCGACGTGAAATGTGACCGCCTCCTCGTGGGTCATCGCGAGCACGAGCTCCGAGCCCTTGCGGTCTGAGAGCTTGAACAGCTCCTCGATCTCGAGGCGCCCCGTCTTGCGCCACGGCTCGGCCGGCTGCAACACCGGCATCAGCATCTCGCGCCCGCCGATCGCGTCGATCTCCTCGCGCACGATCGCCACCACGCGCTGATGCACGCGCCATCCCGCTGGCAGCCACGTCCACATGCCGGCCCCCATCTGCCGTATCAGCCCGGCCCTCACCATCAGCTTGTGCGAGAGCGCCTCCGCGTCGGCCGGGGGCTGCTTCTCCGTGGGCAACAGGTACTCGGTCAGTCGGGTCATAGCTCGGTCGGACATCCTATGCGGCGTCCCGCTCCAGTGAGAGTTGCGCGACGCCAACGCCGGATAGCCCAAATCAAATCCCTGCCGGCCACCCGGATGCGCGCGATCACGCCCTGAGCGCCATCGCGCGCTATGAATTACGGACAACGTCCACCACCGAAGGAGCCCCGATGGCCTACTCCGTACCGCCGCTTCCCTACGCGTATGACGCGCTCGAGCCGCACATCGACAAGCTGACGATGGAAATCCATCACGACAAGCACCATCAGGCCTACGTGGACAAGGCCAACGCCGCGCTCGCGGGCACGCCGCTGGAGAATGCGTCTGTCGAGGACGTGCTGCGTGACCTCTCCCAGGTGCCGGAGGACAAGCGCGCCGCCGTGCGCAACAACGGCGGCGGCCACTACAACCACTCGCTCTTCTGGGAGTCGATGTCCGCCGGCGGTGGCGACGCGCCCGGCGGCGCGCTCGGCGAGGCGATCGCCTCCACGTTCGGCTCCTTCGCCGACTTCCAGGCCAAGCTCAAGGAAACGGGCGTCAACCAGTTCGGCTCGGGCTGGTCCTGGCTCGTCCACGACGGCTCAGGCCTGGCGGTCGTCGGCACGCCCAACCAGGACAACCCGATCTCCTCCGGCAAGACGCCGCTCCTCGGTGTGGACGTGTGGGAGCACGCCTACTACCTGTCCTACCAGAACCGCCGTCCCGACTACATCGACGCGTGGTGGAACACGGTCGACTGGGCCAAGGTCGCGGAGCGCTTCAGCGCCGTGTGAAACGCCTCCCGGCCACGGGGGACGTCGACTCGTCTACGGCCTGCCCCACGCGCGCGTGTGGGGCAGGCGGCGTGAGCATCGACTCGAGCACGGCGTCCGCCTCGCTTTCCTGCTCGGCCGCGGCAGCCTCGAGCGCCGCCACTTTCTCAGGGGTCATCGCGGTGGCGTCCTCGTTGGCGGCGAGCCACTCGCGCGCCTCCGCCGCCTCGCGCTCGTCGCGCTCCACGGTCTTGCCGGCGGCGTAGTAGCGGTCGATCTCCTTGAACAGCTCGTCGACGAGCTGGTCTGTGGGGACCTTCTTCAGGGGCTCTCCCTTGGAGTAGATCATGCCCATGTCCTTGGCGCCCGTGATGCCGAAGTCCGCGTGCCTCGCCTCGCCGATGCCATTCACGGCGCAGCCGAGCACCGACACCTCGATCGGGTCCTCGTACGCTTCCAACCGCCGCTCCACCTCGGCGACGACGGTGTCCATGTCGAACTGCAGGCGGCCGCAGGTCGGGCAGGCGATCAGCACCGGGCCGCGTTCGCGCAGCTTCAGCGCCTTGAGGATCTCCCACGCGACCTTGACCTCCTCCTCGGCGTGGAAGGTGGACAGCGAGATCCTGATCGTGTCGCCGATCCCGTCCGCCAGCAGCGTGCCGAGCCCGACCGCGGACTTCAGCGAGCCCGACCACTTCGTGCCGGCCTCGGTGATGCCCAGGTGCAGCGGATATGGAATCCGCTCGGCCAGCATCCTGTTCGAGGCGATCGTGTTCGGCACCGAGGTCGACTTCATCGAGACCTTGAAGTCTCCGAACTCCAGGCGCTCCATCAGCTCGACGGTCTCCACGGCCGCGGTCACGAGCGCCTCCACGGGATCCTCGTACTCGAGCTCGCGCAGGTGCTTGGGCAGCGACCCCGAGTTGACGCCGACGCGCAGAGGCGTCCCGCGACGCTTGGCGAGCGCGATCACCTCGGCGACCTTCTCCGGGCCGCCGATGTTGCCGGGGTTGAGCCTCACGCAGTGCGCGCCCGCTTCGATCGCCTTCAGCGCGAGCGTGTGGTTGAAGTGGATGTCCGCGATCACCGGAATCGGCGACTCGGCCACGATCCGCTTCAGCGCGTCCGCGTCCTGCTCCCTCGGCACCGCCACCCGCACGATGTCCGCGCCCGCGTCCGCCACTTTGCGGATCTGCTCCATCGTGGCCGCCACGTTGGCGGTCTCGGTCTTCGTCATCGTCTGCACCGCCACGGGCGCCCCTCCCCCGATCGGGACGGCACCCACGTGGATCTGACGCTCTGAGGCCATAGGCTGGATTCTACGATGACCGACGTCTACGCCACCGCGCGCGGGCCGCTCGCGCGCCTTGCCTCGCCGCTGGCGACCCGCGCGCGCAGGCGCAGACACGAGCGCTTCTTCTCGCTCGCCGGCCTGCACGCGCACGCGCGCGTGCTCGACGTCGGCTGCGGGCGCCTCGGCCTGCGGGCGCTCGAGCCTGGCCTCGACATCACGGGCGTCGATCTGGTCGAGCGCCCGGACTACCCGGGGCCATTCGTGCGGGCGGACGCGACGCTCCGCTTGCCGTTCGCGGACGGCGAGTTCGAGCTCGTGTACTGCTCGAGCGTCATCGAGCACGTCTCCCCAGCTCGCCGCCCCGCGTTCGCCGCCGAGCTGCGCCGCGTCGGCCGCGGCTGGCTCATACAGACCCCCGCCCGCTCGTTCCCAGTCGAGCCGCACTCGCTGCTGCCGGGCGCCCACTGGCTGCCGCCACGCCTGCGCAAGCCCTACTGGCGCCTGGGGGCGGCCGGCGCCTGGGAGGAGATCTCGCTGCTCTCCCGGCATGAGCTGGAGGCGCTGTTCGGCCCGGCGCACCCTGAGCGCGTCGGACCGCTCGTCAAGAGCTGGGTGTGCGTGCGACCGCCCGGCTGAGCGTGAGCTGTGTGCTGCACATTCCGCATGCCCCGCGCGCGCGGCGTTTTAATTAAGCAAAGCGCAGGTCCTGCGCACGCGCGCGCGGTGCACCCCCGAACGGATACACACACGACAGCCCGCGACGAAGGCCGCCGGCTTAGACGCTACCCGCCGAGCCGCCCGATGTCGTTGCTGAAGCCGCTCACGACGAGGAACAGCAGCAGCGCGATCCCGACCGAGCTGAAACGCCACATCGCGATCAGCGACACGCGCCGTCCGCGCAGCTTCTCGGCCAGCGCCCACAGCACGTGCCCGCCGTCGAGCGGCAGGAACGGCAGCAGGTTGAGCACTGCCAGGATCAGCGACACGAAGCCGATCACCACCAGCGCCCTGCCCGGACCGGCCGCGACCGCCTGCTCGGTGACCCGGCTGATGCCGACGATGCTGCTGATCTGGCGGCGCTCCTTGGTGCTCGTGATGGCCTTGGCGAGACCGCTGAACGTCTGCGCGGTCATCGCCCACATCTCGCGTATCGATGCGCCCGCCGCCGCGAGCACGCCGAACGACTTCGCGCTGGGAGCGGCGAATCGGAACCCGAGCAGCATGCGCTCGGCGTCCTTGCTGTAGCGCGGGAGGATCGAGAGCGTCACGACCCGCCCGGCCCGGCGCACCGTCACCGTCACAGGGGTCCGCGCACGGCAACCATCGGTTGCGACACCTGGGCAGCGGTGCGAGGCTATCGCCTCCACGGCCGTGCGCTCGGTCACAGGGCGCCCGTCGACCGTCGAGATCCGATCGCCGGGGCGCAGCACGCCCGTGGCGGGCATGCCACGCTCGACGGCCCCGATCGCGGTGGTCGCCGGTCTCAGCGTCTGCACGCCGGGATCCACTCCTTCGAGCGTGAGCGCACCGTTTACGCTGCCCGCGAACAGCACAACCCAGAACAGCAGGAACGCGATCAGCAGGTTGACCCCCGGCCCGGCGAGGATCACCGCGATCCGCTTCCAGGGCGCCTGCGAGTAGTACGCCCGGCGAGCCACCTCGGGCGCCAGGCCCTCGATCTCCTCGGGGTTCATGCCCGTGATCTTTACGTAGCCGCCCGCGGGGATCGCGCCGACCATGTACTCGGTCTCACCGCGCTTGATCCCGGCGATCTTCGGTGGGAAGAACAGCGAGAAGCGCTCCACCCTCATCCCGACGGCCTTCGCCACCGCGAAGTGCCCCAGCTCGTGCAGGACGATCAGGGCCATGATCCCGAGGATCGTGAGCAGCCAGCTCATGGGGTCAGTGTGGCAGGCGCCCGCGCCGGCTTCGCTGGAAACGTTGGGCGCGAGCGGACTCTTGACCGTTATTACCTATAGGTTATACTAGAGTGAAATGAACGCTGCGCTGCTCCTCAAAGACGCCCGTCGCCGTGCCGGTCTCACACAGGCCGAGCTCGCGCGCAAGCTGGGAGTCACGCAAGCCGCCATCTCCAAGCTCGAGGACCCGCGCACAAATCCGACCATCAACACCCTCGACAAGGCCCTTCGGGCTACGGGACGACGTCTGGCCATGGAGACCGTGCTCTATCGCCCAAGCGTCGATGAAAGCCTGATCCGTCAGCAGCTCAAACGGACCCCGAATGAGCGCTTCCGTGGCATCGAAGCCATGTACTCAGAAGCGCAGCACTTCATCCGTGCGGGACGTGTGAGCCGTGGCGAACAGCCCTGAGTTCCGGCTCAGGAGCATGTTGCGTCTCCTGGTGGAAGGGGGCGTGGATTTCGTGGTCGTGGGCGGTGTTGCGGTGATCGTTCAATCGACTCCGCGCCTGACCGGAGACCTCGACATCTCCTACGCGAGTGACCACGAGAACCTCGATCGCCTCGGCGAAGTGCTCATAAAGCTCGGTGCCCGCCTGCGGATGATAAACGAAGATGTGCCCTTCGTCCCTGATGGACGCACGCTGAGACGCACTGCGCTCCTCACCCTCACCACAAGCGAGGGCAGCCTCGACTTGCTCGCCGAGCCAGATGGATCGCCTGGCTATGCCGTTCTGCGCGAGCGAGCGGTCCCAATGGACGTCGACGGAGTCACGGTGCCGGTCGCCTCGATCGACGATCTCATCGCTATGAAGCGAGCCGCCGGCCGGCCGAAGGACCTCATCGACATCGAATCGCTGGAAGTCGCTCGCGAGCGTATGCGACGCTGACGGTTCGACGGCCGAACCGTTTGTCTCATGCCGTCGCCGCCGCCTGTTCAGCCACCTCACGGGCGGCGCGGTCGGCCTCGTACAGCGACTCGAACGCCCTGACCGGTGAGCTGCCGAGCGCGTCGAGGGTGCGCTCGATCACCTCGTGGATGCCGAGGAAGGGGAGGCGTCCGGCGAGGAAGGCGTGCACGGCGATCTCGTTTGCCGCGTTGAGCACGCACGGCGCGGTGCCGCCGGCCCGCGCCGCCTCGCGCGCGAGGCGAAGGCACGGGAACGCGTCGAGGTCCACCGGCTCGAACGTGAGCGCCCCGACCTGCACGAGGTCGAGCGGAGCGATAGGCAGATCGACGCTGGCGGCTCCATGCAGGGCATAGGAGATCGCGATGCGCATGTCGGGCGGTCCGATGTGCGCGAGCATCGCCCCGTCGGCGAGCTGCACGATCCCGTGGATCAGCGACTGTGGGTGCACCACCACGTCGATGCGCTCGTAGGGGGTGCCGAACAGATGGTGGGCCTCCATCAGCTCGAGGCCCTTGTTCATCAGCGTGGCGGAGTCGATCGTGATCTTGCCGCCCATCGCCCAGGTGGGGTGGGCGAGCGCCTGCTCGACGCTCACGCCGGCGAGCTGCTCGCGCGAGCGTCCGCGGAACGGCCCGCCGCTGGCGGTGATGGTGAGGCGCTCAACGGCGCCGGGCGGCTGACCCGAGAGCAGCTGGTGGAGCGCGGTGTGCTCGGAGTCAACGGGCACGATCTGAGCGCCCGTGGCTTCCGCGAGCGCCACCACGAGCTCGCCTCCCACAACCAGCGACTCCTTGTTGGCAAGCGCCAGATCGATGCCCTCCCCAAGCGTGGCCACGGTGGGGCCGAGGCCCGCGGAGCCGACGAGCGCGTTGAGCACGAGGTCGGCGCCCGACTCCACGACGAGCCGCACGAGCCCCGCGGCGCCGCCTGTGACCTCCCCGTCGGGCCACGCTCGGGCGGCCTGCTCGGCGGCCTGCTCGTCTGCGAGCGCGACCCGCTTCACGCCGTGCGCGCGCGCCTGCTCCACAAGCGTCTCCCACGAGCTCTCGGCTGACAGGCCCACCAGCTCCAGCTCCTCGCTGCGCCGAAGCACATCGAGCGCCTGCGTCCCGATCGAGCCGGTGGAGCCGAGGATCAGCAGGCGCCTAGGCATAGGCCAACCAGATGTAATAGCCGGCGACGGCCGTGAACAGCACGGCGTCGAGGCGGTCGAGCATGCCGCCGTGGGCGCCCAGTAGGCGTCCGGTGTCCTTCGTGCCGGCCTGGCGCTTGACGAACGACTCGAACATGTCTCCGACCGGAGCGAACACCGCGACGCCGAGGCCGAGCACGAGGGCGTGGGTGCCCGGCAGCCAGTCCTGATAGCGCCCGGCAAACCAGACGCTGAGCACCGCGCAGGCCATCCCGATCGCGAGCCCCTCGACCGTCTTGTTCGGCGAGATCCTCGGCGCGAGCGGCCGCTTGCCGAACAGCCGCCCCCCGAGGTAGGCGCCGGTGTCACCGAGGAACGTGCCCACGAGCACGTCGATCACGATGCCCTCGCCGTGCGGCAGTCCGCGCAGCAGCACGGCGTGAGCCAACCCGAACCCGATCCAGTAGATCCCGAGCAGCGTGAGCGCCATCCCCCCCACGCTCGGACGGCGCTGGACGAGCGTCAGCCCGAACAGGACCGGAAGCGCGGCGCTCGCCGCGAGCAGCACCTGCGAGCGGCCACCGTACAGCGCGGCCGCCAGCAGGCCCGCGAGCGCGACGAAGCCGGCGAGGCGCACGGGGCCTGCGCGCTCGTACACGCCGTAGAGCTCGTGCATGCACATGCACCCGAGCACGAACACCCCGGCCGTGAAGACGGGGCCACCCGCGATCACGAGCAGCAGGGCGAGCGCGACTAGTGGCAGCGCGAACAGGATGCGCGAACCGAGGTCCGAGCCTCCTGCGCGAAAGGCGATGCCGGCGCGGGCAAGCGGGCGCGGATCGGCCATCGTCTCAGCGGCCGCCGAACCGGCGCCGGCGCTCCGAGAACTCGGCGAGCGACTGCTCGAGCGCCTCGCGCGAGAAGTCGGGCCACAGCTCGTCGCGGAACACGAGCTCCGAGTAGGCGGATTGCCACAGGAGGTAGTTGGAGAGGCGACGCTCTCCGCTGGTGCGGATGATGAGGTCGGGGTCGTGCATCTCGGGGGCGTAGAGGAGCTTGCGGAAGTCCTCCTCGGTGCCCCCCCGGAATGCGCGCGCGGCGTCGATGATCTCGGCGCGCCCACCGTAGTTGAACGCGACGAACAGCGTGATGCGCGTGTTGGCGTGCGTCAGCTCCTCGGCCCAGCTCATGCGCTCGACCAGGTCGGGGGCAATAGGGTCGCGGCGGCCGATGAAGCGCATCCGCACCCCTTCCTCGTGCAGCTCGGGGGTCTCCTCGGAGATGCGCTTGGCGAACATCTCCATCAGGCCATCCACCTCCTCGGAGGGGCGTGACCAGTTCTCCGTGGAGAACGAGTAGACGGTGAGCTCTTCGATCCCGAGCTCCACGGCGTCGCGCAGGCGCGCCTTCACGGTGTCGGCGCCCGCGCTGTGTCCGTCGTTGACCGGCAGGCTGCGTGCGCGCGCCCAGCGGCCGTTGCCGTCGGTGATGATCGCGACGTAGCGGGCCTCGGAGACGACGCGGGCGGGCGGGTCCGGGGTCAAACCTCGAGGATCTCCTCTTCCTTGGCCTGCAAGACGGCGTCCAGGTCGCCGATGCGCCCGTCGGTGAGCTTCTGCAGCTCGACCTCGGCGCGGTGCTCGTCGTCGGAGCCGGCCTCCCCTTCGGCCTTCAGCTCGCGCAGCTGGTGCATCGTGTCGCGGCGGACGTTGCGGATCGCCACACGCCCCTCCTCGGCGAGGTTGCGCACGATCTTGACGAGCTCCTTGCGACGCTCCTCGGTGAGCTCGGGCACCACCAGACGGACGATGTTGCCGTCGTTGGACGGGTTCAGGCCCACGTCCGACTCGTTGATGGCCTTCTCGATCGCCTTGATCGAGGACTTGTCGTAGGGCTGGACGGTGATCAGGCGCGCCTCGGGGGCGGAGATCGTGGCGAGCTGGTTCAGCGGGGTCGGCGCGCCGTAGTAGTCGACCACCACACGCTCGAGCAGCGCCGGGCTGGCGCGGCCTGTCCTGACGGTCGAGAACTCGTGGTGGGTGGACTCGACCGACTTGGTCATCCGCTCGCGCGCGTCGTCGAGCAGGGCATCGATCATCTCAGCGGCCACCGCCGGCTCCTCTCCTGGAAGGACATGGATGTGCGCGCCGCACGTGCCCGCGAGCATTCCCACGCGGGCGCACGAGACGTGTCATGTGCTCACCAGCGTTCCCACACGGGCGCCCGAGATTATCCGCGCGATGTTCGTCTCGTCGTCCATGTTGAACACGTTCAGGGGCATCCCGTTCTCCATGCACAGGGCGAGCGCGGTGGAGTCCATCACCCGCAGGCGGCGCTCGATCGCCTCCATGTGGGCGATCTGTGGGATGAACTGAGCCGAGGGGTCGATCGCCGGGTCGGCGCTGTAGACGCCTTCGACGCCGTTCTTGGCCATCAGGATGATCTCCGCGTGGATCTCCGCGGCGCGCAGGGCGGCGGCGGTGTCGGTGGTGAAGAACGGGTTGCCTGTGCCCGCCGCGAAGATCACGACACGCCCCTTCTCGAGGTGGCGCATCGCGCGCCGGCGGATGTAGGGCTCGGCGACCTCGGAGATCCCGAGCGCCGATTGCACGCGCGTGTCGGTGCCGGTCTTCTCGAGCGCGTCCTGCAGCGGGAGCGCGTTGAGCACGGTGGCGAGCATCCCCATGTAGTCGGCCGTGGAGCGGTCCATCCCCTCCGCGGCGCCCTTCATCCCCCGGAAGATGTTGCCCGCCCCGACCACGATCGCGACCTCGACGCCCTGGTCGCGCACGGCGGAGACCTGGCGCGCGACGGCGGCCACGCGATTGGGGTCGGTGCCGTACTCGAGCGAGCCCATCAGCGCCTCGCCGGAGAGCTTGAGCAGGATGCGTTTGAAGGCGGGGGCGCCCATCAGCGCCAGAGCCTACTGGCGTTCACAAGGGAAGCGCACCTCGGGTGCACCCGAGTGACGGTGCGGACAGCTACTGGCCGACCGCGAAGCGCACGAAGCGCCTGATTACGACGTTCTCGCCCGTCTTGGCGGTGAGCTCGTCGCGCAGCTGCTGGACGGTGCGGCCATCGAACTTGGGATTGTGCATCTCCTGCTCGAGCAGGACGATCGTGCGATACCACGCGTCGAGCTTGCCGGCGACGATCTTGGCGCGCACGTTCTCGGGCTTCTCGGAGGCTTCCTGCTCGTAGATGCGGGCCTCCGCGTCGCGGGCGCCTGAGGGGACGTCCTCGCGGGAGACGTAGGAGACGGTGGGGGTCGCGGCAACCTGCATGGCCACGTCGCGAGCGAACGTGACGAAGTCCTCGTTGGTGGCGACGAAGTCGGTGTTGCAGTCGACCTCGATCAGGACGCCCACCTTCGCGCCCGCGTGAATGTAGGCCTGGACAGTGCCCTCGGTGGCGGTGCGCTCGCCGAGATCCTGGATCTTCTTGCCCTGCTTCAGGCGCAGCAGCTCGATCGCCTTCTCGATGTCGCCGTCGGCCTCCGCGAGGGCCTTCTTGCAGTCCATCATGCCCGCGCCCGTGCGATCGCGCAGCGCCTTGACGTCCTTGGCGGATATCTCGACCGTGCTCACGACGCGCTCGCCTCCTCCGCGGGCGTCTCTACCGGCGTCTCCACGGGAGTCTCTGTGGGCGATTCCATGGGAGTCTCTGTGGGCGCCTCCGCAGGAGCCTCTGCGGGAGCCTCCTGTGGCGTCTCGGCCGGCTCCTCGGGCAGCTTGGGGGGTTGCGCCTCGGCGCCAGGGGGCTCGGCCGGCGGGGTCTTGGCGATCGTGGGCTCCGCGGTCGGCGCTGCGGCCGGGGCCTGGGCGGCTGCGGCCTGCTGCTCGGCGGCCTCTCTGGCAGCCTGTTCCTCGGCCTCGCGCTTGGCCTGCTGCTCGGCTTCGCGACGTGCGCGCTCCTCGGCCTCGCGCCTGGCCTGCTCGGCGCGTTCCTGGCGGGCACGCTCCTCCTCGGCGCGGAAGACGGAGTGCCCTTGGGCGACGACGTCGCCGATCGCTTTGGCAATGAGCGCGCACGAGCGCATGGCATCGTCGTTGCCGGGGATCACGTAGTCGATCCCGTCGGGGTCGCAGTTAGTGTCGACGAGTCCGATGACGGGGATGCGCAGGCGCTGGGCTTCGCGCACGGCGATCGCCTCGGTTTTCAGGTCGATCACGAAGATCGCGTTGGGGGTGCGCTGCATGTTCTTCACGCCGCCGAGGTTGGCGCGCAGCTTCGCGAGGTCTGCCTGGGCGGCCATGCGCTCGCGCGTCGGGAGCAGCTCGAGCTGGCCCTCGGTCTCGTAGCGTTCGAGGTCGTGCAGGCGGCGGATGCGCTGGTTGATCGTCTGGAAGTTGGTCAACAGCCCGCCGAGCCAGCGGTGGTTGACGTATGGCATGTCAGCGGCCTCGGCGACCTCCTTGATCGCGTCGCGGGCCTGCTTCTTGGTGCCGACGAACAGGACCGTGCCGCCGCGATGGGCGATCTGGGCCGCGAATTCCTGAGCCTGCTGCAACAGCGCGGCGGTCTTCAGCAGGTCGATGATGTAGATGCCGTTGCGCTCGCCGTGGATGAAGCGGCGCATCTTGGGGTTCCAGCGGCGCGTCTGATGGCCGAAGTGGACTCCGGCCTCCAGCAGATCCGCGATTCCTACCTGGGTCACGGGTGCTCCCTTATGTCATCTGGTTCGATCCGGGCGGTGCGCGACAGCGGACCCGAGGGCGCTCGATATGGCGTCCTTCGGGCAGGGCCGCGGTGCGCGGTCGCACGGCGTTCG
>DASUDH010000197.1:0-13773 GCA_036275675.1 Solirubrobacteraceae bacterium
GTCTCATGCGGCCCTACCTTTCTTTGTTGGCGGGATGGGGATCGAATTCATGCTGGCTGCCGTTGATGGCTCAGGAGGCTGATCGCCCCGTCTCGCTGCCTCCTCCCCGGTCCACCTGCTTGTGCCCTTCAGGGCGCCCCCCGTCACGGGGGACCCCCCACGTGGGGGTCGATCCCGCTATGTGTGCGGGCAGCCCGCAGGGTGTTGCGCAAGAGCATCGCGATCGTCATCGGCCCGACACCGCCCGGCACCGGTGTGATCGCGCAGGCCACATCCCTGACCGCCTCGAAGTCCACATCCCCGACGAGGCCGCTCGCGCTTCCCGCCTGACCACCGGGGCGCACAGACCGAAGGTCTGGGTCGGCGGCGGCGCCCACGATCGGAGATCCCGCCGTGTGCCCCGAACGGGCTATCGACCTCCGATCGGTCTCCGGACGGTTCATCCCGACGTCGATGACGATCGCACCCGGCTTGACGAACTCGCGCTCGATCAAGCGCGGCCGGCCGACGGCGGCGATCAGGATGTCGGCGCGGGCGCACACCTCGCGCAGGTCGCGGGTGCGCGAATGGCAGACGGTCACCGTGGCGTTCGCCTCGAGCAGCAGCTGCGCCATCGGCTTGCCGAACAGGTTCGAGCGCCCCACGACCACCGCCTCGGCGCCTTCGAGCTCTGCGTCGACGCTCGCGAGCAGCTCGATCACGCCGGACGGCGTGCAGGGCCGCAGTCCCGGACGGCCGAGCGACAGTAGACCGGCGTTCACGGGTGTGAGACCGTCGACGTCCTTCCCCGGGTCGATCAGCCCCGTGAGGGCGGGACCGTCGAGATGACCGGGGAGTGGGAGTTGCAGGAGAACGCCATCGACATCCAAATCATCTTTGAGGGCTTCGAGGCGCTCGGCGACCTGGTCGAACGTGGCGCTCGCCGGAAAGCGCACGTCGAAAGGGGTCATCCCGACCTCGGCGCAGGCGCGCTGCTTGCCGCCGACGTACACGGCCGATGCGGGATCCTCGCCGACGAGCACCGTCGCCAGGCCGGGCGGGCGGGCGGTGCGCTCGACCAGCTCGGCGACCTCGCGCGCGACCTGAGCGCGTACGCGCGCGGCGATCGCCTTGCCGTCGATGATCGTGGCCGACACAGATGGATCGTATTGTTGCTGTTCCAGTCGGTGCATGCACCGACTGGCCGGGCCGCACATGTGCGGCCCGGGACAGCGCCGCATGCGGCGCTGTCGTCCATGAATATGGATAGGGACCTACGCCCGCCGGCTGACCGGCGCGTAGTCGGCCATCAACTTGCGTTCGGAGCCGTCGCCTGAGAAGCGCACGACGATGATGCCTCCCGGCTCCAAGCCGGTGACGACGCCCTCGCCGAAGGCGGCGTGCACGACATCCTCGCCGAGCCTGAATGAGACCGCCGGGGTGGTCGTGTGCGAGCCGGAGGACGATTGCCCGCGCACGCTCGCGGGGCCGAGGCCGTTGGAGGCCGTCCCGACTCCGACGCGCGCGCCTCCAGGACGCGGGGCCGGGAGCTCGTCGCGATCGATCAGCTCGGCCGGGATCTCGTCGAGGAAGCGGCTGCTCATGCCGTAGGTCTGGGCTCCGAACACGGACCGGCGCCGGGCATAGGTGAGGTAGAGCTCGCGCATCGCGCGCGTCACGGCGACGTAGAAGAGTCGGCGCTCCTCCTCCAGGCCGCCTTCATCGAGCGCCCGCTGGTGGGGGAAGACGCCGTCCTCGCAGCCGACGACGAACACGATCGGGTACTCCAGGCCCTTCGCATTGTGGAGCGTCATCAGCGTGAGGAGACCTTCCTCGTCGCGCCGCGAGTCGGCGTCCGACTTGAGCGCCAGCTCCTGCAGGAACAGCTCCAGCGTGTCGTCCTGCGCCTGCGCGTTGGCGTCGAACTCGTGCGCCACCTCCACGAGCTGCTGCAGGTTTTCGATGCGGCCCTGCGCCTCGAACGCCTTCTCCCCGCGACCGACCGCCTCGGCCTCGAGCGCCTCGACGTAGCCGCTGCGCGACAGCACGGCTTCCATGAGGTCTCCCACCGGAACCGCGTCCCGGGCCAATCCAGCGAGGTCATCCATCGTCGCCATGAAGCGCCCGAGCGCCTTGGTGGCCGCGGCGCCCAGGCCCGGTATCCGCTCCGCGGCGGCGGTCACCTCCCACACCGACTCCCCGACGGTCGCCGAGTGGGCGACGATCTTCGACAGCGACGTCTGGCCGAGCCCGCGTCGGGGCGAGTTGGCGACGCGCTGGAAGCTGACCACGTCGAACGGGTTGGCGATCCACGCCAGGTAGGCGATCGCGTCCTTGACCTCGGCGCGCTCGTAGAACTTCGTGCCGCCGATCACCTGGTAGGCGATCTCGCGCCGCACGAGCGTGTCCTCGATCACGCGCGACATCGCGTTTGTGCGGTAGAAGACGGCGATCTCCGCGCGCGAGGCGCCCTCGACGACGAGGCGCTCAACCTCCCCCACGACGAAGCGCGCCTCGGCGTGCTCGTCGTCGAGACCGTGCACGCGGATCGGGCTGCCCTGGCCACGCTCGCTCCACAGGCGCTTGGAGATCCCGCCGCGGTTGTTGGCTATCACAGCGTTGGCGGCCGACAGGATCGTCTGCGTGGAGCGGTAGTTCTGCTCGAGCTTGACCACGCGGGCGTCGGGAAAGTCGTCGCTGAAGTCGAGGATGTTGCGCACATCCGCTCCTCGAAACCCGTAGATCGACTGTGAGTCGTCGCCGACCACCACCAGGTTGCGATGGCCCGGGATGTTCACGCGCTCCCCGCCCACCTGCCTGCCGTGTGCCCCTTGGGTGTGCCCTTTGGGGTGCACCCCTGAGGGTGTGCCCTT
This sequence comes from Solirubrobacteraceae bacterium, assembly GCA_036275675.1. Classification (GTDB taxonomy): domain Bacteria; phylum Actinomycetota; class Thermoleophilia; order Solirubrobacterales; family Solirubrobacteraceae; genus Palsa-744. The sequence continues at coordinate 2,853 of DASUDH010000197.1, forward strand.
CAGGGTGCGTGTGGGCTCCGAGCGACCACCCCCGACGAGCAGCTGCAGCAGCCTGTACTGGGCGTGGTTGGTGTCCTGGTACTCGTCGACGAGCACGTGCTTGAAGGCTTGCGCGTAGCGCGCGCGCACCTCCTCATAGAGCTCGAGCAGGTTGACGGTGCGGAACAGCAGATCGTCGAAGTCCATCGCGTTCATGCGGTGCAGCTCGCTCTCATACAGCTGGTAGACCTCGGCGACGACCTCCTCGAACTGCGAGCCGATCGACTGCTCGCAGTCGGACGCCGACAGGAGCTTGTTCTTGGCCTGGGAGATCTGGCTGTGGATCGCCGCGGGCGCGAAGCGCTTGGGGTCGACCCCGAGCTCGTCGAGGCAGCGCTTGACCATGCGGCGCGCGTCGGCCTGGTCGTAGATCGTGAACCGGCGCGTGTACCCCAGACGCTCCCCGCCCGCGCGCAGGATGCGGGCGCAGGCCGCGTGGAAGGTCATCAGCCACATCCCGCGCGTCCCCTGCGCCAGCAGCTGCTCGACCCGCCCGCGCATCTCCTGGGCCGCCTTGTTGGTGAACGTGATCGCGAGGATCTCGCTCGCATGAGCCTGGCCCGTGAAGAGCAGGAACGCGATGCGATGGGTCAGGACGCGCGTCTTGCCGCTGCCCGCGCCCGCGAGGATCAGCAGAGGGCCCTCGCCGTGCGTGACGGCCTCGCGCTGGGGCTCGTTCAGGCCCTCGAGCAGCGCCTGGACGTGCTCCGCGTAGTCGTTCTCCGCCATCTCCGGGAGCATAGAAGCGGGGTCGGTTGCGATTGGACAGGTCGTGCCGGCCGACGGGACTCCAGCCCGTCGCTACCGCCAAGCGTCCGCCACCGGGACCCGCCGGCCCAACCGGTTCCTGCGACCTCAGCTGAGCACGTCGGAACGGGTGAACCAGACGGCGGCGGCGATCAGGAACAGGGCGGTATAGGAGGCCTGCACCGCCAGTACGTGCGCGATCCCGCCGGTTTGCATCGGCTGCGTGAAGAACCCGGTCCACAGGCTGCTGCCCGTGTCGGTCACGGGCAGCCACGGGCTGAGGGCGTGCAGGCCCGGGATGTTGTCCAGAGCGCGGGAGAACAGGCTCAGGCCCACGCCGCCGGCCACCGCGCTGAACGGGCGAGCGCTGAGCGTGGAGAGGAACAGCGCGAAGGCGAATGTGCTCGTCAGGGTGCCGAGCACGTATGCCGTGGCGAGCGCGAGCCGGATCGCCGCCGTGAGCGGCTCCAGCTTCGCCGACGCGACCAGGAACGGGGTTGTGTGCTGCAGATCGAGCACGGTCAGCGAGCGCCAGCCGAAGGCCAATGTGCCGGCCGCGAGCGAGACCAGCACCACGAGCACGACCGCTGCGACCGAGTAGGCGGCGGCGACAGCAGCCTTGGCGCCCAGTACTCGCCAGCGGGGAACGGGTCGGGCCAGCAGATAGCGCAGGCTGCCCCACGACGCCTCACCCGCCACAGACTCGCCGGCGAAGATCGCCACGGCAAGCGGGAGCAGGAACAGGAGCATCGTGCTGAGCGCGATCAGCGGCATCGTCAGCCCGGAGGTGTCCGTGACGACCGATCCGAAGTCACCGACGCGCTCGGCGATCGTCGGCCTGGTCGTGCCGATGACCAGCGTGAGCAGGACGGGAATCGCGATCGTGGCGAGCAGGGTCACCCACGCGCGCGGACGCCGTGCCTGCTTGACCAGCTCGACAGCGATCACGTGAGGATGTCCTTGCGGTTGAACCACCACCACGCCGCGGCGAGGAACGTGCCGGCGTAGATCAGCTGCAGCGCCAGGAAGTGCCCCATGCCCGTGGTGTCATACGGATCCTGGAAGAAGTGCTGCCAGAGGTCGACGTCGTTGTTGGGCATCCAGTGGTTCAGGACCGCGACCCCCGGGAGATAGTCGGCGTTGAGCACGCGCGAGACGATCGTCAGCCCGACGCCGCCGGCCACCGCCGCAAACGGACGCGTCGTGAGCGTCGAGAGCAGGAACGCGAACGCGAAGATGCTCGTCATGCCGGCCGCGACGTACGCAGTGCCGATTCCCAGGCGGGCGAGGGCGGCGCCGGAGGCGAAGGTGACGATCGTGCTGTGTATCGCGGTCGACGCGCTGCCGTCGATCGCCGTGAACGGATGCCACCCGAACGCGACGGTGCCCGCGACGAGCGCCGCGAGCGGCACGAGCACGACGGCCGCGATCGAGAACCCGAGCGCCACGACGAGCTTGGACAGCAGGTAGCGCGTCCGGGACACCGGCCGCGCGAGCGCGTAGCGCAGGCTGCCCCACCCGGCGTCGCCGGCAACGGACTCGCCGGCGAAGACGGCGACGGCGAGCGGCAGGAAGAACTTCATCGTGCTCGCGAGCGCGATGACCGCCACCGCGATGCCCGACCGATCGGGGACGACGAAGAGCGGGATGTCGCCGACCCGCTGCAGCCGATCGCCACCCGACGCCGCGAGCGCCACGGTCAGGACGAGCGTGAAGGACGCGAGCGCCGCGAACGTGACGAGCGTCCTCGGACGCCGCCACTGCCTGGCGAGCTCGATCCCGATCATCCCTCGACGCTCGCGTGTCTATACGACTGCGCCCCGTCCGCGGGTGCCTCCCCGGCGACCAGGCTGAGGTAGGCATCCTCGAGCGAGCTGCCACCACGAAGCTCGGAGACGGGACCGGACGCGACGAGACGTCCTGCGCGCATGACCGCGGCATGGGTGCAGATGCGCTCGACCTCGGAGAGCAGGTGACTGGAGAACACGACCGTCGTGCCGCTCGCGGCGGCGGCGGCGATCGCGTCGCGGATCTCGCGCATGTGCGCGGGGTCGAGCCCGGTGGTCGGCTCGTCGAGCAGCAGCAGCTCGGGCGTGCCGAGCAGCGCTTGCGCCAAGCCGAGCCGGTAGCGCATGCCGTGCGAGTAGGTCTTGAAGGGACGGTCGATCGCCTGGCCCAGACCCGCGATCTCGATCGCGCGGTCAAGGCCGGTGGTCCGCTCGGAGCCGCGCGTCATCCGCCAAGCCAGCCGCAGGTTCTCCCTCCCTGAGAGATGGGGCACGAAACCTGGGCCGTCGACCAGAGCGCCCACCCGGCCCAGGACCTCGGCGCCGGGGCGTATGCGCTCGCCAAAGAGCTCGACGCGCCCCGACGTGGGCCGCACGAGGCCAAGCAGGATCTTCAGCGTCACGGACTTGCCCGCGCCGTTCGGTCCGGCCAGGCCCACGACCTGGCCTCGTTGTACGACCAGATCCAGGCCGTCGACCGCGAGCACGCCCCGTCCGAGGCGCTTGGTCAACCCTTCGATCACGACCGGTATCGAGCTATCCGCCATCGGAGTCCCCTCCCCCGTTGTTCTCCCGCTCGCCCGATGGCGTGAGAGACGTGATGTCGAGGACCTGTGACGGCGACGGCAGGGCGACTGCGGCGGGCAACCCGAAGCAGCACATCGTCATCGTGGCGGCGCCGACCCCGGCGCCCGGCGGCGAGGCTCGCATCTGGATCACGTGTCCGCTGTCATCGATCCACGTCCTGATCGACGCGCCCTGCTTTTCCGCCGACCGTCCACCACCCAGTGCGCCCAGCTCGGATTGGATCGCCTGGCCGAAGGCGGCGCCCGTCGGTCCAGTCGACGCACTCAGGGCGCGCGCGAGATCGACCGTCACATCGTATGCCCGCGCGTGTTCGCCATTGATCGCTTCCTGCCCCACCGGGACGGCCCTAACCGCGCCCCCCGCGAGCTCGGCAAGCAGGAGCTGAGGATTTACGCCCTCGACCTGGAGCACGAACGATGGGAAGTTCGTGTGCACCGAGTCCGATCCTGTGAGCGTCGCCGACATCCACGCCTTGCCCTTTGGCAGCACCGTCGCCGACGAGGACTTCGGCTGCAGATAGACCCGCGAGGGCAGGAAGATGACGTGCTCCGTGCCCGGCTCCTGGTGCTTGGACTCGCCAAGGTCGATCGTCTCGCTGCCCGTCCCCGACGGAAAGTCGAATTCGCCCGAGCCGAAGACGGGCGCGGGCGATGAGCCCAGCGTCCGCGATCCGTCCAACCTGAATTCCACGGCCGCGGGCGACACCAGCGTCTCGCCCGCGGCAGCCCGCACGACTCGCAGCGCGGTCGGCGTCGCCCGGGCGCGGTCGGCTCGCTGCGCCAACGCCGCCGGCGTGCCTGGAGCACGCTCGCCCGCGCCGCCACAGCCGATCGAGACCGCCGCGAGCGCCGACATCAGCGCCGGCGCCGCCACCCACCTCGGCGACTCCCACACACTCGGCGGGGTATGGGTCGATGCAGCGCGCGACGCCGGCGCCGTGGATGCCCGGGCTCTACAGCGACCAAATGCTGGGGCTATACGTGTCATCTGGATAGCGCCTGCGCGGGGATGAGAACGAACACCGTCTCTCAACAGGCGCCGCGGGCATGAGATAATTCCATATATTCCTTTGAGATTCTGCGATCTCGAGCCCGGCGGGCGCACACCGTGACCCTCACCGACGAAGTCCGTGCGACATGCGCGGGCATCGCCGCGAAAGCCCGCTCGGTGCGGATCGACCTCGACGCGATCGCCGAGGTAAGGCCGTCGGATCCGCCGGCGCTCGACCCCGAACGTCACTACCTGGAGGGCAACAGGTCCGACGTGGCCGACTACATGCTCGCCCTCGACGCGATCAACTTCGGCTCGGGCTGGTTCCCGACGTTGCGCAAGCGCGAGGTCGCAGGCGTGCCCGTCAGCGGCTACTTCACCGTCTCGTGGGGGCTCGCCGACCACGTGCGGGCGCACGGTCCCCCCAGCGCTGCATGGCTCGCGGCAGTGAGCGCGACCGAGATCGCAGGAATCCTCGGCCAGCGCCCCGACGACGAGCTCATGAGCCTTTACGCGCAGGCATTGCGATCGCTCGGGCGCTTCCTGGCCGGCCGGCGCGCGCTCGATCTCGTGACCGAGTCGGGCGACTCGGCCGAGCGACTGGCGGAAACGCTCGCGCACGGGATGGCGATGTTCGACGATCACCCCTTCTACAAGCGCGCCCAGATCGTCCCGAGCGACCTCGCGCTGGCGGGCGTCGCCGACTTCCAGGACCTCGACCGCCTGACGATCTTCGCCGACAACCTCGTTCCGCACGTGCTGCGCTGCGACGGGGTGCTCGTCTATGACGAGCGGCTCGCGGCCCGTATCGACAGGGGGGTTCGCCTGCAGATCGGAGGCGCCGAGCGCGAGATCCGCGCGTGCGCGGTGCATGCCTGCGAGCTGATCGCGCAGCGCACCGGCGTTCCCGCGCGGACGATCGACACGTGGCTGTGGACGCGCGGCCAGGCGCCCGAGTACAAGGCGCGCCCGCGCCACCGCTGCCGGACCGTGTTCTACTGACGCTCGCGACCGCCGCGCGCTCGTCCTGCACGTCCCGTTCGGGTATTCACCTGAACGCGCGCCCAGCTGGATCAGCGCACGGCTGGATCAGCGTACAGCTGGATCAGCGTACAGCTGGATCAGCCCCCAGCCGGATTCGGCCCCTTCGCCGTGCGCAGCGGTCGCACCTCGGCGGGCGCCTGCGCGTCCGCGCCCGAAAGCTCGGCGACTGCGCGCTCCAGAGCGCCGATGCGGGAGGCCAACCCTTGGATCGCCTCGGCGATCGGGTCGGGCAGGTGCACCCAGTCGGCGTCGGGTCCCTCCGGACGGCGCCCGTCGACCCGCACCGGATGCCCCGGATTGCCCACCACGGTCGAGTTGGGCGGAACGTCCGTGATGACGACGCTGTTGGCGCCGATCTTCGCCCCGTGGCCGATCGTGATCGGCCCGAGCAGCTTCGCCCCCGAGCCGATCGTCACGTTGTCCTGCACGGTCGGGTGGCGCTTGCCGGTGGCGAAGCCCGTGCCGCCGAGGGTGACGCCCTGGTAGAGCGTGACGTCGTCGCCGATCTCGGCGGTCTCCCCGATCACGACGCCGGAGCCGTGGTCGATGAACAGGCCCTGGCCGACGCGCGCGGCCGGGTGGATCTCGATCCCGGTCAGTGTCCTCGACGCGAGCGCGATCGAACGCGGCAGCAGCGGGATGCCGGAGGCGTGCAGGGCGTGGGCGACGCGGTGCGCGAGCAATGCTTGGATGCCCGGCCAGGTCGCCGCGATCTCGACCGGTCCCACGTCGCGCGCGGCGGGATCGCGGTCGCGCGCGGCGGCCACGTCACGGCGGAGCTCCTTTGCGACTCGCGCGACAGTCCCGATGCCGAGCATGGAGAGAGCGTAGCGGCCCCGCGCTGTGGCGCTGGCGACGGCGACGCATGCAGCGGCACGACCTACGAGGGCGCGAAGAACGACTGCGATATGTAGCGCTCGCCCGAGTCGGGCATGATCGTCACTATCCGCTTGCCCCTGGACTCGGGGCGCGCGGCTACCTGCAGGCTCGCGCATAGCGCCGCGCCACAGGAGATCCCGGCGAGCAGACCCTCGCGCTTGGCGCAACGCCAGGCGGTTTGGATGGCGTCGTCGTCGGAGACGGGGATCACCTCGCTGAGCAGCTCGCGGTTCAGCACCGGCGGCACGAACCCCGCGCCGATGCCCTGGATACGGTGCGGACCGAGCCTCGATCCCGATAGGACCGCCGAGCTCTGCGGCTCGACCGCGATGACCTGAAGGCTCGGGTTGCGCTCGCGCAGGTATTCGCCGACACCGGTGATCGTGCCGCCCGTGCCGACACCGGCGACGAGCACGTCGACGCGTCCGTCGAGCGCCCGCTCGATCTCCGGGCCGGTGGTGCGGCGGTGGGCCTGGGGGTTGGCTGGATTGGAGAACTGGTCGGGCAGGAACACGTCGGGATCGCGCGCCATCGCCTGCGCCGCCTGCACCGCCTCGCCCATGCCGCCGAGCGAATCGGTGATCTGCACCTGCGCCCCGTACAGCCTCAGCAGGATCTCACGCTCGCGGCTCATCCCCTGAGGGAGGGTCAGCACGAGGTCATATCCCTTCGCGGCGCATACGAACGCGAGCGCGATCCCGGTGTTGCCGCTCGTGGCCTCGACGATCGTGGTGCGTCCCGGCTCGATGCGGCCCTCGGCCTCGGCGGCCTCTATCATCGCGACGCCGATCCTGTCCTTGACACTCCCGCCGGGATTGAACGCCTCGAGCTTCGCGTACAGCTCGACGCCGCTGTCCTGCGCTGGGCTCCCTCGAAGCATCCGCGCCAGCTGCACGATCGGCGTTTCGCCGACAAGCTCGGCAATGTTGATCGGGATTACCCCCATCGCGCCCACGACAATAGTCGCCGCGGCCCGGGGACGCTCAGATGTGGTACATGCTCGCGCCCGAGTCGAGCGCCTCGCGCTCGATGACGTCGGCGATGGTGGTTTGCTCGAGCACGTCGCGAGCCGCCCTGGAGGCGTCGCCGAAGACACCCTCGGCGTCGCGACCGAGCGCTCCGTCGAGCAGCTCTACGACCTCGAGCACGGTCACCTCCGAGGGGTCGCGGGCGAAGCGGTAGCCGCCCTTCACCCCACGTTGCGAGCTGACGACGCCGGCGCGGCGGAGCACCGCGAACAGCTGCTCGAGGAACTGCACCGGCATGTCGCGACGGCGCGCCAGCTCGCCGATCGGGACGGGACCTGAGCCGCCCGAGCGACCGAGCTCAGCTAGCGCCGCCACGGCATATGGAGACTTGCTGGTGATCGAGATCATCACTCTTGGAGCGCGATGCTACGCAACCAGCGCCCGTCATGGCGACTTGATGTGGGTTCGACGTCCTTGTGGGTGGGAAAGGAAGGAGCGAAGATAGGGGTAGAGGAGGTTATATCTTTTTCGAATTTACTATCGTAGATATGCTTGTATAGACTATCGCAAAATTTCAGAAATTAACACTCCACCTCCACGTGGTAGCCACCTCGAGCCGATCAATCTCAACCCAGATCGCGCTCCAGAACCAAACTCCAGAACTGAACTCTAAAGCCAGCCACGCTCGGTGGCGATCAAGACGGCCTGGGCTCGGTCCACCGCCCCGAGCTTCCCGTAGATGTTGTGCAGGTGCGTGCGGACCGTGCTCGTGGAGAGCGTGAGCTCGTGGGCGATCTGCTTGTAGACCTTGCCTTCGGCGAGCCGCTGCAGCACGCCGACCTCGCGTCCGGACAGCGGGCACGGGTCGACCATGCGCTGACGCTGACCAGGGGTGTTGGGCAGCTCGTACATCACGTGGCGCAGCTCGTCGGGTCCGAGCCCGAGGGCGCGAGCGCACGCGAGCATCTCGGCGGGCGAAACGGGCGCTCCGTGAGCGTAGTGGGCGAGCATGTCCGCGAGACGCACGAACGCCGCCTCACCGGTGGCGTCGGCATTGTGGTGGCGCTCGATCACGGCGGCGATCGTCGGCGGCAGCCCCCAGCGGCGGGCGAGCACACCGCCCACCAGCGCGTGGTCGACGCCGAGCTCGCGCCGTTCCTGGTGGATGCGCTTCTCGGGCGTCTGGTCGCCCTTCTGGACCTCTGCGACATAGCCGGGGTAGGCGTGCACGAGCACGAGCTTGCCAACGTCGTGCATGAGACTCGTGACGGTGAGCCGGTCGCGATGCTCGTAGCCCACCTCGGCCGCGAGCCGATCGGCGGCCTGCTGGGTGGCCAGCGCATGCAGGCGGAAGCGCTCCGGCGCCGTGTCCCACCCGTTGGAGCGCTCGAAGAAGTCGAATGTGCGCACCTTGCTGGCGAGCGTCTGGACGGCCTGGGGCGTGAGCTGCTCGACTGCCTCAACGACCGTCTCGACGCGTTCTCCGGGGCCCTGCGCGTCGTTGGCGAGGCGCATCACGGCGATGATGAGCGCTACATCCGACTCGACCGCCGAGACGATGTCGGCGGTGGCGACGTTGTCCTTGGAGATGACCGCCAGCAGGCGGGCACGAGACTCCGACAGCGCGGGGAACGCGTCGAGGGCCTCGAAGGCGCGCATCAGGCGGCGGCCGTGACCCTCGTTCTGATGGCGCTCGCTCGACCCGTTCGGGCGGCGCTTGGCCGCGAGCGAGTCGCGTGCCTCGTCGCTTCCGTGCGTTGACCTTGTCGCTGTTGCCTGCGTACGCATGACACCTGTTTTGACATGGATGGCATCCGAGCCGTCCAAATGCTCGTCAGGGTCCTATCGGCAGCATCCAGCCGATTGTTGAGCGGGCGCAGGCACCCGCAGGGGGCCTTGCCGGCCGGCCGCTGCCCGCCGAGCGCCCATCGACGCTGTGCAGATTCGGCCGCTATCCGGCGAGCGCCGTGTCGATGCGGCGCAGCGTCTCCTCGCGGCCGAGTAGCGCGACGCTCTCGAAGATGCCGGGCGAGATCGTGGTGCCCGCGATCGCGACCCGCACCGGTTGGTAGACCTCGCGCGGCTTGGCCGCGTGACGCTCGACGACGCTCGCGAGCGCCGCCTCGACGGCCTCGATGTCGAAGCTTGCCGCCGAGGAGAGCTCCGTGCGGGCGTCGCCAAGCACGGCGACTCCCCGCTCCCCCAACCAGCGCTCGCGTGCCGCCTCGTCATCGGCCACCCCGGTGAAGAAGAAGCGTGCGAGCGGCCAGAAGTCGGCGAGCGTCTGGATCTTCTCCTGACTGATCGCGACGGCGCCCGCGAGCAGCTGCCGGTCTGCTTCGGCGGCGCTCGCCGCCGCGGGATCGGCGACTCGCAGGAACTCGAGCAGGCGGCCGGCGAGCTCGGAGACGGACAGCTCGCGGATGTGGATCCCGTCGAGCCAGCGCAGCTTGGTCTCGTCGAAACGGGCGGGATTGCGGCTGACGCGCTCCAACTCGAAGCGCTTGACGAGCTCCTGCGTGGACATCACGGTGGCGTCGTCCCCGGCGCCCCAGCCGAGCAGCGCAAGGTAGTTGCGGACCGCCTCGGGCAGGTAGCCGGCTTCGCGCAGCTCCTGCACGGATGCGGCGCCGTGGCGCTTTGAGAGCTTCTTGCCGTCCGGACCGTGCAGCAACGGCAGGTGCGCATAGGTCGGCTCGGGCGCGTCGGCGCCGAAGCCGGCGGCTTTGGCGGCCTGCAGGACGAGCAGCTGCTTGGGCGTGTTCGACAGGTGGTCCTCGCCGCGCACCACGTGCGTGATGCCCGCGTCGAGATCGTCGATCGCGACCGCGAAGTTGTAGAGGACGGAGCCGTCGGCGCGCGCGATGACGGGATCGTCGAGGTGCACGTGTTCGAAGCTGGTGTCCCCGCGAATCGCGTCGTGCACGACGGTCGTCCCACCGGCAGGCACGTGCAACCGCACCGCTCCCTCCTGCTCGGGCTCTCCGCGGAATCCGCGCTCGGCGCCATGCAGCCGCTTGTAGGCCGCCACGTCCGCGGCGGTGGCGCTGCTGCGGTAGGCGTGTCCGCTCTGCAGGAGCGCTGTGAGCGCTTCGTGGTGGCGGTCGGCTCGCTCGCCTTGGAAGACGGGACCCTCGTCCCAGTCGAGCTCGAGCCAGCGCAGGGCGTCGAGGATCTGCTCGACGTTCTCGGATGTCGAGCGCTCGCGATCGGTGTCCTCGATGCGCAGGACGAGCGTGCCGCCGTTGTGCCTGGCGAGCAGCCAGTTGAACAAGGCCGTGCGGGCGCCGCCGATGTGCAGCGCGCCCGTGGGCGATGGGGCGAAGCGAACCTTCATAGACTCTCGCCGCCATGCTAGTCGGCTCGACCTCACGCGCGAAATCCCGGGCTCGCCGGACCGCATGCTGATCGGGGCGCACGTGTCGCCCGCAGGCGGCTTGGCGAACGCTGTCGCGCGCGGCTTGGAGCGCGATTGCCGCGCGATCCAGATCTTCAACCAGTCGCCGCGCATATGGCGGCCGACGGTGTTCCGCGCGGAGGATGTGGAGGCGTTCCGCGAGGCGATGGCCGCCAGCCAGGTCGACGCGGTGCTGATCCATACCGTGTACCTGCTCAACTGCGCCAGCGACGATCCGGACATTCGCGAGAAGTCGCTCGTGT